>JAGPKW010000122.1 GCA_018053685.1 Patescibacteria group bacterium | reverse complement strand
AGCCACCATACAACAAATTGCATTGGTCGAACATAATAAGGTGGGCTTACACCTGCGTCTAATGTGTCTATTATACCACAATCATTTGATATTACAGTTGAAGATGATTCTAAATCTTTAATTAATGAAATATCACCAATTTTAAGAAGAATCATCTTATTACTCCTAAATAAGTTATCTATTCCTTGAGGATTATATTCACTTTTAATTGCTCCATTATTTAGGTCGTAAATATATCCTACAATTATATTTCTGTCTTGTGTATCAGTCAGGGCAGAAGTATTTCCAAAGCTATCAAATGTGTAGAAAAGTTCTCCTGAGTAGCCTCCTGTTTCAGTGTAACTCATTGAGAGTATATTTCCTCTTGAGTCTGTAGAGAAATCCATACTTAGGTTCTCCACTCCATTTTGCAATCATGTTGCTTTATTAAAACCATAACTATGAGATAGTATTAGAATTTTGCAGGACCAAGTTTTTCAACAAAGAGTTTTTCAATGAATAGTTTATCGGTCTTTTTAGTGAGAAATACATACAATCCATCTTCATCAAATATAATTGGCGATGCTAATCGAAAATTGTCATCAAAGTTATATTCAAATTCAATTTCTCCAGTTGTACAATTGATGAAAGATAATTTCGCAGGATTATAGGAAGAATGAACAATATAATTTTTGCTTCCAGTTATTTGACAAGAAGAGTCTGTAGGAAGAGAAATCTCCATCTTAGTTTTACCTGTTTCTGCATCAATAGAAAATACTTTATTTGAATTTCCAAAAGTTCCACTTATATATAATGTATTATCTGTAGCACAAGATGAAAAATTAGGAATCGCTGCTTTGTGATCTCTAAATTCTTTTTTCCATAAAATTTCTCCAGTTGATATATTTATACTGATGATTTCTAATTTCAAATCACCTGAACCTCTTTTAAGACCAATAATTATATTACTACCCGAAATAAACGGACTATCAGGAGGTAGATAAACATATCCTTCTTCATTGTCGATTTCATGACTCCAAAGAAGTTTTTTAGATTTAAGGTCTATACATTTTAGAATGTATTTTGAAATATATGTTTTCTCTTTCTTTGATGTATCTTCCATTGCAGTTGTTATAATAATCTTGTCACTGGAGTCTGGAACTGTTAGAAACAAAGGGTATTCATTTAAATCAAGGGTAAATATAGTTTCTGTTTTGTCATTTGCTATATTAAATTTTACTAATTCACATTTTTCATCATCAAAAGTATGCCAAACTAAAAAATAATCATCTATTACAACTGGAATGCCAGCATTATATGGTCTATAACCCACAATCTTTCTTTTTTCTATAAGATATTTTTCACAAAATATATCTATGTGCCCTTCAGTCTGATCAAAGCAATAACAAGGTACAAAGAGTAACCTTTCATTTTGTGAATAAGTAAGAGATGTTGTTAGAGGATAATTACTAATGTAATCAAGTTCATTATATGAGTAGATGCCAGAACTTTTATTTATTCTTAAAATGCCTCTCCCGACTGTTATATAAAGAAATTCTTTTGACATAATTGGCCATTGTTCATAAGGATAGTATGGCAATAATTCTGGATCTAAACCTATTTCTCTACTCCATTTACTTTCAATAGGTAAACTAATCTCTATATTTTCAGAGAAAGCATTTCTTTCATTATTGCCCATATAAGTATAGAAGTTGATATATTCTTCAACTCCTTCAAGTTGATTTATGCCTGTAATTGAAGGAGATTGACCAAGGAGCACTATAATAAAAATTATAGTTAAAATTGCTTTTACCTTTTTAAACATAAAAACACCTTCTGTTTTTGAATAAACTTTCATATTAAACTCCTTTCATTTTTGCAAACTCAACAAAATTCTTCTGTTATAGAGCTTCCATTTCCTGAAGAGATGCAACGTAAACTACAGGTACCGTTTGGACACATTATAACTTCGCAATCTATGCGTTTTCTCTGATTCCAATATGCATCATTTAAAAAATCATTAAATTTATCTAAAACTTTTCTATCAGTTACACCAAAAGAAGCAAGAAAATTTTCGCCAGCCTCTGTCAATTCCATTCTTGTTTCACCTATCCAGTACCCACTGATATATTCTGGATGAGAGGGATCTGCATCAATTATGATAAAGACATAACGAAAGTCAACAAGCTGTACAATTCCTTCCTCCAGTAAACCAGGTAATCCAGCAAAATATGGCCACAACTTCTCACCAACTTTACAGTTTCCACCTCCTCCACAATCCCCTTCTTCATCCCCTCCATCTTTATCTGTTGTATCATCTGTGGTTGTATCTCCATTAGTGGAGACATTACTCCAGGGATTGGGGATTACAACATGTCCTTGCATGTAAACTGTTCCATCATCATTATTAGCCCATAAAGGTCCTATACTCATAAATCCATCTCTTGCCCTATAGGAGAATGGATCATCAATATCATCTGTTTGCAGCTCCACAGAACACAATTTATACCTTTAATACACTATTTAACGCATAGGAATAAAGAAGTTAAGATAATTTTTATAGTTCAAGAAACCTTCATATAATGAGTAATTACTGTTAAGAATTAATCGTGCTACAAAATAATAAATAATCTTGAATATTATTAAACCTATAAGCAAATAAAGTATTAAAATAAAGAAATCCTTTAATTTATTTGCTTTATTTTCAGTTTTTCTGAAAAGTATAATTCTCTTTAGGAAAATATACAATATAACTCCTATCGTTGCAATTATTGAAATAATTGAAAAAAGGCCAGCAACAATCAGCTGTAGTGTATTAGTCTCTATAAGTCCTGCGTTTATTTTATTAACGAGGTAGCTTGCCATAAATATTTCAACTTGCTGCATGACAAGATATCTAATACCTTTATCTATAATGATAATGAATAAAACATCAAGTGCAATTGTAGAGTTCTTTATTTTGTAATCTTTGATGAAACGAGAATAATAAATCTTCAAAATAAAGAAAAGCAATATTATTGCTAATACGGCAGAGAAATAATAACCTATAATTGCACCTGTCCTAATTAGTGGATCAGCTTGAATAAAGCTTTTAAAAA
>JAGPKW010000121.1 GCA_018053685.1 Patescibacteria group bacterium | reverse complement strand
ATGGCTAATAATGTTTGGTAAAATTTATTATTTTTATTAGCTTCGTTTTGTTTATTTGCTAATTCTACGGCTTTCTGTAATTCATTATTTAGCCATTGCATTATATATTCGTGTTTTTGTTTTTCTACCTCTAATAATTTCTGTTGCACTTCCATTTGATATTCATATATTGTTATTTCTGATGCATTTTGTGCTTTTAATATTTCTATATTTTTCTCATATATTCTTTTTATATAATTTGAAATTTCATCAAATGCTTTTAATATTTCGTCCTTATCTAAAGCATTATAAATACCAATTGATAATTCTGAAGCTAAACCAGGTATATATTTTAACATACTTTCTTGTAAAAAATTCATTATACCGTTTATATCATCAGTTATACCTTTTTCTATATTGTATAATAATTCTTCTAATAATTTATCAGCATAATTTTGTATTAATAAAATTTCTGATGTTCCACTTGTTGATTTCTCTGATACTGTTTCTGGTTGATTACTTCTAATACCTGTTGTTCTTGTAACTGTTGATAAAAGAGTTTCTATTTGCTCCATATATGTTAAATTTTGATTAATAGCTTTAGTATTGTCCTGAGCTTTTTTTATATTTTCATCATAAACTGATTTTATATATTTATGGTTCTTGTTAATATCATCAACAATTTTTGTTGCCATTTCTGAAATATATTGCGAATAACTATTATCTTCTTCATTTAATCCAAGTAATTTAACTAACTCTTTTCCAATAAAAACTTTTAAATCTTCTATCTCTGTTCCAGTTTTTAATGCTTCTGCAACCTTATTTCCATAATCAGCTAAGATTTTAGAAATTGAGTCAGTAGTTAATTTATTTAATTTGTTTAAATCTTTTGTAATATATGTATATGCGTGACTTTTAATAGCATTTACAATTTTTTCATCTATTTTAACATTACTATATTTGTCAGCAATTTCTTTATAACCTTGATTTATTTTATTTATTAATTCTTCGTTTTTTGTTTTAAAATCATTAAATAGATTTTTTAAAACAGTTATATCGGCATTTGTTAAAGCTCCACTTTTAGCTTTTTGTTGCATTTCTGCAATTTTTTCATTTCCAGATTTACCAGAAGCTATTAATATTATTCTGCTTAATCTTCTTATTATCTCATCGCACCAATTTATAATTTTAACAAAAATATTATCACCTATACTTTGTGTTATAGCATCTGTAAATTTTTTAAAATCAGTTTTTAATCTTCCTATTGCTATAGCTAAATCATTTACTTTAGTTGTTTCTTCATTTGATACTTTTATAATATAATCAGACAATATTTTCATTACACTGTTTACATCTATTGATGATTTTTCAATAGTTCTTAATTGCTCATCCGTTAAACCTAATTTATCCCTCAATTCCTCCCATACATATAAACCATTTTCTGCTAATTCATTCATATCGGAAATAGAGACTTTACCAGTATCTCTCATTCTCGCAAATGCTTCAATTATAGCATTTACTGTATCTTCTCCATAAGCAAAACTCTGATTCATTTTAACAAGTGCTTCTGTCATATCAGAACCAAGCAATTTAGCATAACGAGAAGTTTTTTTCATTATCTCTGCTGTTCTATCAAGCGAAGAGCCATATTGTTCTGATAATTTATAAACATTTCCAAGAGCCTTTGAACCTTCTGCAGAATGTCCATATAAACCTAACAATTTCTGGTCAAATTTACCTATATTTACAGTAGCATTATATACTGCTTTACCTATATCAATAAACATTTTAGCAAAAAATCTTATTGTGTAAAACTTCATTATTACACCAAAAGCCTTGCCCCATACCGTGTCAAAATAACTTGCTCTTTTAGATGCTTCTGATGTTGCATTACTTATTTGCTTTATATTTGCTGATATTTTTTGTCCATTTGGTTGGCTACCATCAAACACTGAATTCTTCAATAAATTATCAGCATCTTTTTTTAATTTCCGTAATGAATTACCAATAACTGCGGAAGTCTTACTTGTGCTCTTAAAATTAATGGACATATTGATTAGAAAATTATATACTCCGCTATTTGGTGTCGTAGCCATTTTATTTCCTGACTTTAGATTTAGACATTTCTCTGTTTATCATTTCTTGTTTATACTTTATAGCTTCAGATTGCACTATAGATAACAAAAAATTCTCGTGTATTAATAATTGCATTGCCTCATTTGTGCTTATTTTTATAAGTCCGTTTTCATCTTGTGTTATCCAAAATGTATATATAAAAGGCAAACTCCAATTAAAAATACCCATTTCATTATCATTATCAAAATGCACTTCAGACATATTATATCTATTTTTTAATGCATTTATAATATCATTTATTACTTTCATTTCATCTTCATTAATATTTTTAGATATTATACTTGTCATAATAACTATCAATTCAAATAAATCTGGACATTCTCTATCGACTTCCATTAAATTGTCGCTTGTCTTTATAAAATTACTATACTTTATAAATAACATTATTTTATCACATAATATACGCTTTGAAAAATACTTTTTATCCGCTACAGTTCCACTATGAACATAATCAATATATTTCGGTTGACCAAAAATGATTAATCTTTCTTCTTCATCCTTGTTTGCTATATAATTTTTGCAATCAACGGCAATGTTATAAAATCTTTTATAGTTGTCACAATCTTTTATAGCTTCGTCAATTGTTATCATTTCTTAATTTTAAGTGGTTTTTTATTTTCTGGTATTTTTTCAATATCATTTTCTATTACTGTTTCAATATATTCTACTAATTCTGGACAAGCTCTATCAAGCTCCATTACCAATTCTTGTCTCTCTTCAAAAGAAGGATTTCCCTCTAAAAGATTTGTTTCTATTATATGAGAAGCAATATTAGCATAAGTGGCACTTGCCACCTCTTTTAAGTTAATATTCTTTGGAATTACTCCATTTGTAATAGAGTCATATTCAATATCGCTAAAACTTGAAAAACTCATAGCTTGTTCTAATTTTGCAGGTTTACCCAAAACAATATAGAAATTTTCTCCATCTTCAATAAAATTTTCTAATGTTATTCTTTTAGTATCATTTCTTATAAATCTAACATTTTTCA
>JAGPKW010000120.1 GCA_018053685.1 Patescibacteria group bacterium | reverse complement strand
TAATCTTTTATTAAATGTAGTCTATACTTTTTTGCAAATCTAGCCCATAAATCTTGATCCATAGAGTAATGTAAACTCTCATCTAAATATCCCACCTCATCAAGAAGTTTTCTTCTCCAAAAAGTAGCTGGTTGTGATATACAATCTTCTATTAATAACTGCTCAAATGTAAATTTTCTTAATTTTCTATTCTTATACTCTGTAATATACTTTTTTATCTGTCTGCCTTTTTCATCTATTATCTTACAGTACCCTGTTAACCACATACAATCTGGATTTTCTTTAAAATATGTAACTACTTTATCTAAAGCTCCATCCGTGTATATATCATCTGCATTAAGAAATGCTACTATATCTCCTGTAGCCATTCTTAATCCCTTGTTTATACCATCAGATTGTCCCTTATCCTTCTCTGATATGTATTTGTATGTTATATGTTTCCCCCATTTACCTTCTTTTACTTCTTTATTATATTTCTTAATTATTTCCAAACTATTATCTATAGATCCTCCATCTGTGATTATATACTCTAATTCAAAATCTCCTTTCTGATTTAAAACACTTTTTATAGTTTCTTCTAAATATTTATCTGTATTATAGTTTGTTGTAATTATTGAAATCTTCATAAATCTACATTATATTATAAAGTTATTATTATACTAGCATAAGTTTTAGGTAGAAGAAATGTTAATTAACAAAAAGTATCTCAAGTTTAGTATTTATCCACTGTTAATAACATTATCAGTGTGTATTTTAGCCCTACTCCGCTTAAATGGCTCTTCTGTCGGAATATTCAATAATGTCTTATCAAAAGAAATTTCCCAGGATCAGAATTTGTTGTTAGGAGAACCAAGAGGAATTCGTAGTGATCAATATATGGTTATGCTTCCTATAATTATCTCTCAAGATATTAATCAAAATCCCGAAGTTAACTCTGATATAGGTGCCAAAACTAACCTTATAACACAAATTGCTCCATCAAAAAATATGCTTTCGTTATTTAGGCCAACAATGTTACCCTTTTTGATTTTAGAAGATTCTGAAATAGCATACAGCCTTTCCTGGTTTGGGGAATTTGCTCTATTGCTTATATCAACATACTTGTTATTACTAATCTTGACAAAGAAAAACATATTAATATCGGTTCTTGGCTCTATGATCTTTCTCTTTACTCCTTTTATCCAATGGTGGAATCAAACAAATACCATTACATGGATATCTTTTATTTTAATGTTCCTTTTGATGATCCTCAAAGAGGATTCTTGGAAGAAAGCAGTTATCTGGGGAATTGGATTACTGTACTCTATGATTACATTTCTTTTCATTTTATATCCACCATTCCAAATATCTGTCTCTTATATTGCTTTCTCTTTGCTTCTAGGGTATTTATTAAATAATTTAAAAACAATTAAACAAAACTTTAAAATTATTGTCCCCATTTTAATAACAGTAATTATTCTTTTTTTACTATTCTCTATGCTAGTCTATAACAGATATTTCGATGTTATTCAATTAATAATGGGAACTAGTTATCCTGGTGCAAGATTTATAAGTGCTGGCGGAGGAAATGTTCTACACTTATTTAATGGTTTTTATAATATACTTTTACAAATTAAATCCAATACCCCTCCATTTTCCAATCAAAGTGAATCCTCAAATTTCTTTTTACTCTTCCCCCCTGTTGTATTCTGGGTGTTATATAAAAGCATCAAAACATATTTCAAAGGGAAGGAGATAGATTGGATACCCGTTCTTATAAGTCTTAATCTAATATTCTTTACTATCTGGTACCTTATACCTCTCCCTGACTTTATCTCGAAGTATTCTTTATTATATTTAGTACACCCTCACCGACTCTTAATAGGTTTCGGATATGGCTCCTATATACTTATGTTTTATCTTCTAGGACATAACTTTAGAGAATTTAAAAATAAGAGTGATAATATCATAATAGCAATACTCTCTTTTCTCTTTGGACTTTTAATATATTTTGTAGGAAAAGGACTCTATAATATTTCCCCCTCTTTTTTTGAATATCCTAGTGTGTTTAATTATGAATACAAAATCTTGCTAGCATCAATATTCGCAACTTTTATAACATATCTTCTGCTTAAAAAACATACGAAACTTTTTTTGATTGGATTTTTAACCTTCAGCATTATATCTACAATATTCATAAACCCTCTGTACAAAGGTTTAGATATTTTAATAAATACAGATTTAGCAAATTATATACAAGAAATAAGTGAAAATGATGATTCAAAATGGATAGCATACGATAACGATACATTAGCTCAATATGCACTAGCTAATAATGCAAGTATAATTGATGGAATACATTTGTATCCTCAATTCAAAATATGGAGAATCCTCGATCCAGAAGAGAAGTATATAGATATTTACAATCGATACGCACATGTTAATATAAGTGAATATGAGGAAGGGGAGGAATATATAAGATTACTCCAGCCAGACTTACTAGAGGTTAACATTAGCCCCTGTGATGAGAAATGGGATAAGCTTAATGTTAAATATATTATCACATACCAAGATATGTCGTCATATACCTGTTTAAAATTACGAAAAGATTTTTCAGAATATGGGATAAAGATATATGATAGAACAATTTCAACTACTCCAACCTCACCCTAAAATCCTCATGTGCATAAGACAGATTATCATTATAAAATGGATCTCTACCACCCATATATTCAATATATTGTGGCCATTTCTTTCTTAACTTTATAGCATTAATCTCATCTCTCTCCAACCCCTTGTCCTCAAACCTACTTACAGATTCATAATGAATTAATTCAGAGTAAGGAGTATATACATTATATAAACCCCTCTCATACAATCTAATACCTAAGTCTACATCCTGATAAGCAGGATCAAACTGAGTATCAAAACCCTTCATATCTATAAATACTTTTCTCTTTATTAATAAACAAGCCCCTGTAACAGCTAAATAGTTTCTAACATTTACTAAAGCCCCCTCATAACCAAAACTATCACCATCCATTAACCTATGAGAATGAGCAGCAGCACCACCAGCACCAACTATTACACCTGCATGCTGTATCTTACCATCAGGATAGTAAAGCTTAGCACCAACACTACCAACCTCAGGCAATTGACACC
>JAGPKW010000119.1 GCA_018053685.1 Patescibacteria group bacterium | reverse complement strand
GCACAGCTTAAAGTAATAAAGTAAGTATATATACAATCATACCTATACATACACCAATCTTCAATACAATACTTGTAACTATACCAATAAATGACCCAAGACCAGCTTTTAGACTATTATGAGCATCATTTTTAGAAAAGAGATACTCACCAAGGGAAGCTCCTAAGAAAGAGCCTATGAGCATACCTGCAATACCTCCAATAATAGAACCAAGCATTAATCCAATTACTGCTCCAATTACTCCATATTTACTTCCTCCCATTGTTTTAGCACCAAGTGCAACAGTTATATTATCAATAAAAGTAGAAAGAAGTGAAAGAAGGAACAAAACTATTAATATGACAGGGGTAATAACTGCAAAGCTACTCATAAATGCAAGTATAACTATAGCAATATATACAAGCCAAACACCTGGTAGAGAGAACAGTGTAAGTATTACACCACCAATTGCTAAAGCACCCAAGATAAAATATATTAAGATATCAATCATATGTTAATTAATTTTAATTTAATTATATATTCTCAATTATTTTTACTAATTCTATAATATCTCTTTCTTTATTAATTTTAACAGTTTGTTTTTCTTTTTTAAGGTTTTTAATATGTTCAAGAATCTCTTTCCAACTGGAAGCATACATCATCATGTCATGATTACAATACTCTTTGAACAAATCAATACCGGACTTTGATGTAACAATAGACTTAATACCAAAATCAGCTGCCTCAATTATAGTAGAAGACCTATGTGTTACATGCACATCAGAAACTTTAAGCAAGGAATAAATTGGAAGAGTATGAATATCATTAATAGCCCAGCCACATTCTACATCCCCTATTTTCTCTTTTGTATATTCAAGCATATCAACTTCTTTAGGATGAACTCTTACAAACCAAAACCAATCTGAAGGACTTTCTTGTATAGCTTTAATAACCTCCTCATTATTTTTCTCTTGAGGATCTACAGTATAAAGGATGACCCTTGAATATTTATTTAAAGAATATTTTTCTCTTAGCATATAAATATACTTCTTAACAATTTCATTTGAATTGTCTTTCCACATATCTAAGAAATTATTTCCTCCAACAAAAATCTTTGTGTTTTTTGTAACCCATTTTAACAATGAATTTTTCTCTGCATCACTCCATACATAAAAAATATCAGGATGCAGGTTGTATCCTTTCTCAGGAACCTTTTTATAACTTCCATATGCATAATGATAATCTCCCTGAACTCCATGTTGTATATCAATAATAGGAATATCCAATTTTTTACATGCTAATATCATTCCAAAACCATATGTACTGTAATAGCAAAGTATAAAAACAGCCTTAGGCTTTAATTTCTTTAATATCTTAATAAAATATCTCTCTATACTCTTAATTCTGTATATCTGCCTTAAAAGATTCTTTAACTCTAAATCATTAGAATATATACCTTTCTGTTTAAGAAAAGATAAAAAGGATTCATAATCATCCAAATTGTATTTTAATTCACCATCTTTTTTAAAAATACCTTTTAATTTGTTTAATATAAAGATCCAATCTAAGCTGTACTGAAAAAACTCTCCACTATTATACAAAGGTGTCTCCACTTTATACCCCCCGATTAATGTTTTACATCCATACCCTAATTTCTCAAGTTTGTCTCTAATAGAATCAGTTCTAGTGAAATAGTATGCACCATTAATATCTGCGATATGAACACCATTTTCAACAAACAAAAAATCTGTTTTCTTCTTTCTGCTTAAGCTGAATGTAATATTATTTCTGAAATATTTATAAATATTCTTAACATATCTCATGTAAAAGGTATTACCTTTAAATGATGATTTCCCATCAAAAAGCTTTGAAGATATCTTAAACCTTAAATATGGCCAAATATCTAAGTCATCAACACTCCACTTATCTACAGGGAAACTCTCTTCTATCTCATTTAGAATTCTTATAATTTCCTTTGATTCCATTTATATATCCTTTCAGATTATCTATTTGATGTGCAATACTTCCTCCGAATTGCTTTCTATTTACTAATAGCAAGATTAAAATACAAATCAGTACATATATGATTTTAATAACTAAAACAAGCCATAAATTTAAATTGAGATCTATAAATACAAATAAAGACATTAAAAATGGAAGAACTATTAAAGATATCATCCTTCTATACTTAAAACCTACATCAATAAACTGTTTTGAGCCGATACATGTCGCTAGACTTAAAACAAACATAGATACCATAGTAGCAACAGCAGACCCTATCATTCCAAATTTAGGAATTAAGATATAGCTAAGTCCAATATTTATTATTGAACAAAACAAAGAATATAGAGGAACATATTTAACAGCCTTCTTTGTATAGTTAAAAATATTAATAAAGAAGAAATACAGACCATTAAACACATACCCAAATGATATAAAAGGAACAACTTTCCATGCTTGCGTGTATCCTTTGTTAATAAATAGATAGATTACCTCAGGAGAAAAAAGAGAAAGACCTAATGCAAGTATTGAGTAAACAAGAATTATAAATTCAGCAAACCTTACAATATTTTCATCATTCCTGTCTTCTTTTTTCATCTGACTAAAAAACCATGGGGTATATGAATGATTAAGTGCAACTGTTACCATATTAACAACACCTGCTATTGTAAAACCAATTGTATATACTCCTACAGTTTCAACAGATACAATATTGTTAAGTATCAACCTGTTTACAGAAGCTAAACCCCATCCAAAGAGTGCATGAAAAAATATTGGCCATGAATATGAGAATGATTCCTTAAGAATACTTCTATCTATTTTAAGGTTCATTTTATTTCTCAGCCTAAAAAACACAAGCAGTGTCATAAGAAAATCAGCTATTAGTGTACCTAATATCACTCCTTGTACTTTCATATCAAATACAATAAGAAGCAGAACCGTAATTCCATTATTAAGTACAAGATATGCTATCTGATCAACTGCATACTTCCTTCCATTCTGCTGTGTCTGCTGAAGTGTTTGATATATTTTAAATATCGTAGAGAAAAAACCTATTCCTATTGCAATTAAAAGGAATGGATAAAAATTAATATCTTTAGCTATCAATGGAAATATAATGTTTCTTCCAAGTATAAGAACTGTAGCTAAAATAATATTCCATATGATTTTAGAAAGAAATACTGTTCCTAAGAATGTTTTA
>JAGPKW010000118.1 GCA_018053685.1 Patescibacteria group bacterium | reverse complement strand
CCAAGATCCGTTTCTACTATTTCAATAAGTGATATAATTAGCCTTATATCACAAAAATGATAACAAAAATCAAAAAGGAAATTTTCAGATATCTATATCAAGTTTGCATTTGCATCTTAGGTATAGAAAAAATATTTGGGAATTATCCATGGAATGGTTGAAACTTGGGTAGGCTAAACCTTTTGTATCGAATTCTTTAAAGAGTTTGATAACAAAAATATATAAGGCGAAAGTCTTATATTCAAATTCTGGGCCACCCCTAAAAGCATACTTTGAGGGCTTATCCAGGATAATTAACTACGAAAGATATTAATTATCCTAGACAAGCCCTCTAGCAGGGGAAATTGGCCCTCTTTTTTTATTTAATAAATTTATGTTATTTATATTAAAAAATACAGAATGTTTACTGTATTTTTTTAATAATTTTATTTAAGACTATTTCCACAGCTTTATTCATATCTGAGCTAGAAACTGCGCAATTTACTTCTTCATTATCTCCTATTGGATTAAATTCTTTTAGTAATTCTTTTGCATTAATATTATCCCTTGTTATTAATGTGATATATATGATGTCGTTAATTTTATTAAACAATATTCCTATTTTTATACATCCAATGCTATCTATTATATTATTAAAAAAATCAGAGAAGTCTATTTGCTCATTCTCATCATCTATAATGGAAAAGAATAGTGTATTATTATAAGCTAATTTAGAATTTTGTAAAATTTTAGACCAGACTCTTAAATCATTTAAGTTTCTTGTTTTATACAAATTATTAATGATTTTTTCTTTATCAGCTCCTATTTCAATTAGAGCAGAGATAGCTTCTACTGTATTTGATGATAATTTTTGTAAATTAAGTTTTTTGTTTTTATATATTATTCCAGCTAAAATATTTGTAGCTATTTTTTCATCTATTAATTCACTTTTATACATTGTTATTAAGTCAAACATTAATTCACATATACTACTATATTGTGGCTCAATTAAATTTATTTGTCCAAATCTTTCATTGGCTATATTATTATCTATATTTATTATAGGAGTGTTTTTAAAAAACTCTATATTAGAATTATAAAACTCACCAATTTTCTCTATATTTTCAACGCCTATAGTTATTATTAAATCAAATAAATTTTGATTATCTATTATGGAGACATCTTCTTTTGTAAATTTTTTATTTTTCTCAGGCGTTAAGTAAATTTCTATTCTATCTTCTTTTTGCTCATAGCTTAACTCTTTTGCCTTTATATCTTTTGTAGAGATAGCTATTGTTAAGTTATTTTCTATGTCTATATTATTTTTTATTAACTCAAATCCATTTAGAAATTTATATTTTTCTTCTATAGTATTTTTAAAATAAATAATTGTATTTTTGCCTAATATTTGTGTAAATAAACCAAAAGAAAGTGAAGCAGCTATTTTATCGAAATTAAATATAGAATCAGTAAGAATTAATATTTTACTGTTTTCGTTGATTATTCTAAATATTTGATCTAAGTTATTTAGTTCCATAGTTATTTTTAATTGATTTATTATTTTAAGCATAAATAGTTTATAAAGTCAATATTTTAATTTTTATATAATTTAAAAGATGATATAATATAAATATAATAAATTAACAAATATTTATGTTTGAGAAGTTTCTTAATAAAAATAGAAAAAGCAAGGAAAATGAAAATGTAAGAGAGAATAGTCATATAGAAGAAAAATCGCATGAGACAATAGAAATAAAAAAATTTGATATAGAAGACATATATGAAGTGATAGAAAGAAATGCTAATATTATTGATAATATTCTTGATATAGATGTAAGTCCATTAGAATACATAAAAGAACAAAAAGATATAGATGGGAGATTATTACAAAAAATAGATGATTTTTTAGAAACAATAGAAGATATAAAAGATTATAAACAAAATAATTTTAATGATTTGATTCTAGATATAAAAACAGCAAAAGAAGTCCTTAGTGATAATACAATTGATGGAAGATGTATTTTAGATTTGCTTAAAAATATAGAGATACCAAACAATATAAGAAAGGGTATAAATAAAATATTATATTTTAATATGCAAGATGTAGATGATCTAGCTGTGATATTAAATGAAGATATTATAGAAAAAAATGCAAAAATATTAGAGGTTGATAAAAATCAATTTGAAAAGATGATAGAAAGCGATCCTGATTCTGTTATTAAAAAATTATTATATAAATTATCTAAAAGTAACCAGATAGAACTATCTAGTCTATTAGATGAGAAAGAAGAAGAAAATGAAGATAAAAAATATTCATACAAAGCTAGAGGCAATAAATTAACGAAAGCAATATTATTATCTGCAATGTTAATGCTTGGAACTAATAGTTTTGCTCAGCAGAATGACAAAAAAATAGAAAATATTGATTATAAGCAGACAGAGTCTGTAGATTTGAATGAAATTTTTTTAGCACAACCATCTAAAGAAGATATAGAAAGAGTAGAGCGGACATTTAGGGATATATTTAAAGATAAAAAGATTGCTGAGAATCTAGACAAAAATGATATTATAAAGAATCTAGGCTGGATTAAGGCAATAACAAACATAGATAATGATAGTTTAAGACAAAATATTATTGACGGGTTAGATAAAGATAAGCAATTGGCTTATAAGCAGTTTTTATTATTTGTAAATGCTAGAATTTATTTTTTAGAAAGAGATCAAAATAAAAAAGATTATATATTACAATATATGGGCGAATTAATATCCCAAATAGATGAACTTAAAAAAATAGAAGTTACTAGTAATAATATTAGTAATAATACAATAGAAGAGATAGAAAATAATATACAAAATATTAAAAATTTAATAATTAAAAAAATAAATTTTAATGCTCCAATTTTGTCAGATTATGATGAAACAGAAGTATTAAAATATATAAGTTCTGCTGGTTTAAAATCTGATAGAGACTATGTCTTTAATTTGTATAAGCAGTTAAAAGAGGAGGAAACTAAGTTGAGCAATTTAAAAAAGAGTAAGATTGTAAAAAAATGAAAGATAAAGTTTATAATTTAATAATACTCGGGTTAGGACCCGCTGGTATAACTGCTGGCATATATGCTGCAAGATATAAATTGGATACTATAGCAATAGGATCTCAAAGGGGTGGAATGGTCTCTTGGAGCCATTTAATAGATAATGT
>JAGPKW010000117.1 GCA_018053685.1 Patescibacteria group bacterium | reverse complement strand
AATTTTGCAATATCGTATTTAATATCACCAAAAGAGCTATCTGCCCATTTCCCTCTTGGGTCAATTAATCTTATTATTCCGCTCTTAACATCGTAAAGAATATTTGAAAAACAAAAATCTCCATGTAGAAAACAATTATCTTTTTCTGAATATAATTCTTTAACTTTTGGAAATATATCTTTTTTTAGAACGTTATAATTTAAATACTTTTTATCATTTATTAATATCTGATCCATTTTAAATATGTTCTTAAATTTTTTATTAGATTCTAAAAGTTGATTTATTCTTGATTCAAGCTTTTCAAAATAAATCTTATAATATTCATCCATTGTAACTTTGCCCCTATGTTTTTGAAAAATATTTAATATCCTAATTATTCTATCTATGACGTTCTTCCACACATATTCATTGACCTCTCCAAATACATAGAGCTCTGACAATGTTTGATAACTATAATACTCCAAAGACAAAAATGGCTTTTTACCTTTTTTATAATTTACTAATCTTGGAGTTAAAATAGAAAGTTCTTTAGGAATAGAAAGATACCAATCTATTTCATTATTTAGCTTTTTTTCTTCTTGACTTTTTTTAGTTATAAAGCCAAATACATCATTATAATCTAAAAAATTAAAATATCTTGTCTTGTAAGATAAAAGTTTTTTCTCAGAAGAATAATATTTATCTAAGTGGCCAAAATCAAACCAATCATCATAATCAACTACTTTCATTTTTTTAAATTTATTATATTTTTTAATAATTTCACTAATCTCTATGTTTTGGTTTTTAAATAAATTTGTACATTTTTTTAACAACCTTACGTTAGAGAAATAATAAACACCAATAATTAATTTTAAATTTTTATCATCTGGAACGTTCTTCTTTTTATCAAAAATTTTATCTACATACCCATCTTTATCAACGACTAACGCCCAACGATACGATTCTTCCTTTAAGAAATTTTTCGAAGTTAAAATAAAATCATCTTCTAAAACAACCTTATTATAAATGAAAGTGTCTCCTAAAATTACTAATAGCTTTTTTGTTTTTATGCGTTCTAATCCACTCATAAATGAACTACCCGGCTTTTTCCTAAAATCAACATCAACAAAATCAATATTTGCCTTTTCTCCAAAATTATTTTCAACGAAAGATTTTACTTTGTTTTTCTTATATCCAACACATATTATGAATTTATTAAAACCATCATTAATAAATTTCTCAATAGTCCAAAATATCGCTGGCCTATTATTCACAGGAACTAAAGCCGATGGTAAATCTCCAAAAACAGAGGAAAACTCTTGAGGAACTTTTCCTGCAGCCAAAATCATTATTGTTGTATCTTTATTCATTTTTGTTTCCATAGGTTTACTTATTATAATTTTTATTAAAAAAATCTATATCTTGTGGTGTTCCGAAACATAAAAACTCTTCTACTAAATCCACAATAAATTTTTTATTTTTTTTAATGAGAATATTGTAAAGGGGTGCAATATAGAATTCACCTTTTGATTTAATATTTTTTTTTATCATTTCCTCAGCAGCCTTAACGAAGACCTGTCCTTCAGTAAAAGAATATAACCCAACAGATGCTAGGTGGGAAATTGGAACTTTCTCTCTTGTTTCTGTAATAAAACCATTTCTATCTACCTTAGCAAAACTCCATTTTGGATCTTTCTTTTTATCATAAAAAACACTGAATATGCCATCGATTTTTTGATTTCTTACACTTAAAATTTTTTGACGCAATCTTGATGATTTAAAATAAGTATCAATATTGTAAATAACTAAATGATGCTTATTGTTTATATATTCTTTTGCCTTAAGTACGGTTTCTAATTGACCACGCGTCACTTTATCTATAAATAAAATAATATATTTATTTTTAAGATATGGATATTTTGTTTGAATGATTCTTTTTATAAAATGCGATATTTTATATTTTTTTTCATGTTCTTTCAAGCAAATAAAAATTATATTTTTTGCAATATCTAACGGAAGACTTTCTAGCGCCCAATCAAAAAGTTCTTTACCGTTAACTTTTATCATATATTTAGGAATATTATAACCAGCATCAATAAAACGTTGTCCTTTTCCTGCCATAGGTATAACAAATATTGGTTTTAATAAATCGATGTCTTCTTTTAGTTGATTAATATTAGAATAAATTATATTCATATCATCAATATAAATATCCCCATATGGTTTACCAAATTGTATTTCATCATAAGGAACATTCCATTTAGAAAGCCAATCTAAAGTTTCTTTGCCAATTTGAGCAACTGCCCTTGACGGATTACCATTAGTAGAACGCATATGTCTGGCAGTAGAAATAATAATATAGTTTCCTTCTTTTTTTAGTTCTTTTAAATAATTAATTACTGGTTTATTTGGTCTAACCTCAGAATACTCCTCATTAGGATTCTTAAGTTTGCAGATTACTCCATCTAAATCAAATATTATTCTCATAATAATTAATTAATATAATAAAATAATATATTTATTTTATCATATTTTTTTATTAAAATTAAAAGCAAAATAATTAATGCCTTTTGATTTTAAAAATAAGAACATTAAAACTGTTATAATTATTTCACTAACAGTCCAACTGATCGCAGCTCCTATATGGTAAAGAAGTTGGCATAATATTATTGATAATAAAATATTTATAATTCCACCCATAAAAATAATTCTAAAATAATCTTTTTGATACCCTAATGGTACCATGGTCTGGACACCAGCTATATTATTTGAGATAATTAAGAACATAATAATTGATAATATTCTTAAAATAATTATAGATTGACTAAATTCTGGTCCAAGAACAATCCTTATGATCCAAGGACTAAATATAAACATAAAAGAAGAAATACAAACTCCTAAAACAACATTTAACTTTAAAATTTTTCTAAGAAGTTTTAAGGTTTTTTCTTTTGATATTAAAAATTGTTTGTTAATATAAGGAAATAAAGTAGTGCTTATAATAGAAACTATACTCAAAACAGCTTTTATTATTTTTTCTGCTCCTGCATAATAACCTACAATTGTGTTATTTGTAAATAATCCCAAAATAAAAGTATTACTTCCAGAAACCAAATTTGCAGAGGCACTAGAAATAAATAAATACCAACCTTTTTTTAGCTGATATTTAATGCTTTCAAATTTTAGTAAAATGAATTTTATTTTAAAATTTTT
>JAGPKW010000116.1 GCA_018053685.1 Patescibacteria group bacterium | reverse complement strand
CAAATGCTTTAAACTTTATAGAAATTAATTCTTGTGCGTTGATACATAATCTAATAATACTTGCTTTATCCTCTCGATCTAAACTTATTCTATTGTCACTTAATTTTCTTTCTAATTTATCTTTAATTTCTAAAAGTGCTTTTTTAATTGTTAAATCACTATCTTTATCTAATTGTGGATAAACTAAATTTATAAGCGATATGGTTCCGAGCATTGAAGCACAAACGGAACCATATGAAAAATCATCTTTACCAACTTTGACAATAAGTTCTATGTTGTCTAAATATGATAAAATTAACATTGTTTTTAGATCTAAACTTGCAACATCCCCTAACCCCTTAACTTTAAATCTTTCATTATAATCATTACTTTGGGATGGTATTGTTCTCATGTTATACACCTGGACGATTTACAATATTTGGATCTGTAATAGATATATTGGTAGGTTCTATAATGCCTGCCTGTTCTAAAATTACAGGTTTAATTATATTCATATCATAATTAACTGCATTTATTCCATTTTGTAGGGCTTCAATTTTTTTATTTTGACTTCCAATCATGGCACCAACTATTACAAATCCAATAACCATTATAATAATTAATAGCCAATTTATAAATTTGTTTTGTTTTATTGTTGACATTGCATCTAAATATCCAGTAGTATAGGTTAATGACACTAAATTTGATAAAATTGCTGATAAATTACCCTGGTTAAAAAAATCAGTAAAAGTAACTAATGATTTATCTTTTTTTTGTAAAACTCTTATTAAATCATCAATTAGTTGTTTATATTTTTTTAAAATCTCAAAAACATCAAATTCTATTTTTTCGCCGTTTTCTTTTTCTTCTACTAATGGAATATTTAATAAATTAATTGATATTTTTCTAGCATCAGGCAAATATTTAAATTCATTTTTTAATAAATACATTTTATCATAAATCTTTTTTTGTAACACTTTTGCTACATCTATATTTTTAGAAACATTTACTTCATCTATTTTTTTTAAAATATCTTTAAAATAATTTATATCCTGTTCAAAATTTCTATACAGAGGCAATACAGAAGTTGGTGCTCCTTCAAATACATGATATAAAGGAATGCCATATGCTGTGTCTTTTGTTGGAACTAATGTTCCTGTATCATCAAATAATTGATGATAACAATTTTCTAAAAAAAATTTTTCTTTTGGAGAAAACTCATAAAATCTTCCAGACATTGGTGCTTTTATATATCTATCATATTCTTTACCTGATCTATTATGGTATCTTATCCAGATACCTTTACCTTTATTCCATGGTAAAAATGCCTTAAATTTTTCTGCACCATACTTTCCTGTTGCGGTTTTATATAATAATAAATATACTAATAATGCCAAAATTACTAAAACTCCCCATATTATCCACCAAATACTTATTGATATTGCAGCCATATTTTTCCACTCCTTTATAATCTTTTCATATCAGCAATTTCTCGCTTTAATGCATTTATTTCTAATTGTAGATTTAATAATTCTTTTTTTAACTCTTTAATAATTTCTGTTTTATAGTCATTTAATTTTTTATCTAATATTTCTTCATGTATTTTTATAATATCCATAGTTTCTAACATATAATAATCTTTTTTTATACTAATTCATTTACTGATGACGAGTTATTTGTCGCTTTTGCTAATTTATCCCCCATATCTGATTCTATATTGTGTTGTATAAATCTTTTTGTTGTTAATGCATCTAATAGTTTTCCTTTCTTGCTTTTTGTAATAGACATAAATGTTCCAATTCTACCTCTTATAAATTCAAAACTATTCTTAGTATTAATGCCATAATTCGCATGCATATCATATAACATCATTTCTACAACTGATGCAATATTTACAAAGGCAATTTCTGTTTCTGTTTCTAAAACCCCAGTTTGTAAATCTTCTGTATTATATTCAGGAAATCCTGTTGGTATATATCCTACTCTATAACTACCATCGTCATCTTTACCATATCCTACTTTTTCTGATATTTTTATTTTAGGTGGTAGGAAATTAGATTGGACATCATATTCATTCGTAAAAGAATACATTTGGGGTTTACGCCTAAAATCATTAGAAAAATAAGGATCCTCATATGCATAATCATCAACCATATTTTATTACCTCTACTAATTTAATATTTTTCTTTGTTTTAATTCTTTTTTTAATAAATTAATTAATTTATATAAATATTTTTTATCTTGATATATAGCATCAGACAATTTTATTTTATAATCTTTATTATATACTAAATATAATTTATAAATATCTGTATTGTTTTCTTTTTTTATATTATATACAAATTCATCAATGTCTTTATTTTTATATTTATATACTAATACTAATTCATCAAAAGTTAATTCAGTCATATTAAATATATTCATATCCTATCATTTTTTAAATATATGGGAGTTTCAGGAATTGCACCTTTCTATCTACATATATATAAATATATGCTGTTCCTACCTATGAACATTAACTCCCCTTATTTATGCTTTTTTATTTTTACTATATACTTTTATACATATATTGATTATTATTAAACAACCAATACTTAGCATAAATATAACTATTCCTAATAATAACCAATCGTCCGTATTTACTGGAATATTTGTATATGTTCTATTTGCTATTACTGGTTTAGTGTCATAACTAAATGTAAATTGATCTAATTGTTTTAATTTTACATTATACAATATTGTATAATTGTTATCAATATGTGGTAAAATATCATAACAATTTATATATATTGGTGATGTTTTTTCATCAATAAAAAAATAAATTGTGCCTACATTTGATAAAAAATTATTGTCAATTATAAAATTTTGTGTAATCCCATTTTTTCCAGTCCCACCAGTTATTAATTCTATTTCGATTATTCCATTTGAACTATTCTCCGTGGTTAAACCATTTAAATAACAATATTCTTGATTATTTGAATTTTGTATTTTTTGATATAAAATGTCCCCTTTATGTATTGTGCCGGTTCTACAAGTTACATTTATAAAACACCCATTATGGCTTTCAGTTATACTATAATTATATGTCACAACATTTGATTTTGATATTGATGAATACCAACTTATTGCCTTTAATGTTTTTATCTCATTTATATATATTGGTGTTGTATATTTTGTTTTAGTGTTATCAGGAGTGGAACCATCTAAAGTATAAT
>JAGPKW010000115.1 GCA_018053685.1 Patescibacteria group bacterium | reverse complement strand
CCAAAATCAAAATCCTTTGTTCTGGTTTCTTTCACGGATTCAGGATAATTTTCTATAAACAAGATGAAACATACACATATTTTTTTCGCAATAACTTTGTCAAATAACATTAAATAAGAATAATACAAATTTATTAGTATCCAATTATAAATGGCTATATATTAATAATATATTGCAATAACAATATTTATTTGTAAATTATAATGAATTTTAATAATTATAATCTGATTTAATATGTGTAGAATCCTTTTTTTGTTTTTTTCCCCAAGTTTCCTTTTTCAATAAATTCGTATAATAATTGGCTTGGCTTATATATCTCATTTTTTAGAGAATTATATAATTCATTTAGGATATCAAAACATACATCAATTCCTATATAATCAGATAATTGAAAGGGACCCATCGGAACATTTGAACCAAGTTTCATACATTTATCAATTAGATCAAACTCAAGTTTTGTTTCTAATTGGAAATTATAAGCGTAGTTTAAATATACAAAAAGTATTCTATTAACAACATACCCTTGAATCATAGGTAATTCTATTATGACTTTATCAGTTAATATATCTTTAATATCTTTTATAATTAGTAAACATTTAGGAGATATATTTGAACTATATGAAATTTCTATAAGTTGCATCTTATCAGGTGGATTAAAAAAATGTAAACCAAAAAAATTCTCTGGCTGATAATAATTCGCTAATTTATTTAAATCTAAACTTGATGTTGTACAGCCAATTACTATGTTTTTGCCTAGAAATGTACATATATTATTATATATATCTTTTTTTATCTGATAATCTTCAAGAGACGAATCTATAATCAAATCGACATCTCTTAATAAACTTATATCGCTTGTTATAATAATTGGCATTAATTTAGAAGGGATATTATCATATTTCTTAAGTATATTTTCTATTTTTCCTTTATGCAATTCTAAATTGCGATGACAATAAGCCACAATTTCTATTCCTTTAGTTGATAAATACACCGCTAATTTTGATCCTATTGATCCTAAACCAATTATTCCAATTTTTTTAATCATTTTATCTCCTTATATTATCCATCTTATTACCTCAAAAGCTTCAGCATATTTACATCCAATTTGAGTGCCCCTTGTTGAAGCTAGCCCTCGAATAAAATCTTCTGTAAAATAACATTTGTTTTGGTTTATTTGTGATTTATAATTATTAAGAATTGATATTTTTTTCTGCATTTGGTATTCTTCTAATCGGGCAAATAATTGAGAGTTAAAAGATACTTGATTCCAAGGTAATTCATAACAAATTATACTACTTGACATCTTATAAGCACGAATCATTTCATTGGCAACAGCGGAATGATCTTGATGGTAGTCATGTAAGGATGGCCCTATTACTAATGTTGGATTGAAAGTTTTACGAATTTTCACTAGTAACTCTAAAATATCTTGTCTTTTCTCGGTTAATTTGCGAACTTGAAAATTATTGATAAGATAATTAGTTTCACATAATCCTAAACATTTGGTTACAGAAACAAACTCTTTTATTAATGTGTCATTGGGTAAATCTTTAGGTAACGACTCTTCAGCTGTTGAAAAAACTACCCAAAGAATATCTATATTTTTTTCTAATAATTTACATATAAAACCACCACAACCAAGTTCTGCATCATCTGTATGAGGAGATAAAATTAATACCCTTTCCATAATCCTTTATTTACCCTCTTTCTTTGATAATAAATATTCAGATAAAGGCCTAGCCGGATTACCAATCCAACTTTCATTATCAGTTATATTTTTTGTTACAATTGCACCAATACCTACTACAACATCATTTCCTATAATTATACCATTCTTTATACATACCGAAGGTGCTATCCAAGTTCTTTCTCCAATTATACAACTACCACAAAGAACTGAATTAGCTATTATTAAAGAATCTCTTCCGATTATAACATTATGTGCAATATGGACAAGATTATCAATTTTAACACCATTTTTAATAATTGTATCACTTAATGATCCTCGGTCAATAGATGTATTTGAACCGATTTCAACTTCATCACCAATAATGACTCCACCAATATGAGGAAACCTATGCAATTTGTTTTTATTATCTCTACTGTATCCAAAACCTAAACCCCCTATAATGGTTGAGGATCCTATTTTAACATTATTTCCTATAATAACATTATTATATATATGACAATGTGTATCAATATAACAGTTATCACCTATAATACATTTTTCTATGATAGAATAGGGACCTATATAAACATTTTTACCAATTTTAGCTTCTTTATCAACAATCGCTGTTTGATGAATACCTACTTTCCACTTTGGGATAAATAAGTGATCAACTATTTTTGTATATAGATATTTGGGATTATCTGTTAATACAAAGCACTTTCCATCTAATATCTTATTATCTAACTCAATATTATTGTTACAAACTATAACTCTGGCCTTTGTTTGCAATATTTGCTTATATGCATCCTGTCCACTTTGTTTTATCCAGACAATAGAAAATTCGTCTGCATCATTCAAATTCTTAGCTTTATCAAATTCTATCTTTGATATATCCCCAATAAAAACAGTATCGCTATCAACCAAAGTTTTTATATCATCATAATAATACATAATTATATCCTCTTATATGTTAATATCTATTTATTATATTTTTAATTATCATCATATCAATGAAAAGAAGAATAAATAAAATAAAGATTTTTAGCTTTTCGTATAGAATTTGGATAATTATCAATAAACCATACTAAAAAAGCTGTTACATCTATTTTATTCTTATAGAGTATATCAACCTTATGTCTCATTTCTTCTTTGGGCTCGCTGGAACAGGCAAAATAATCAATCAAATCCCATGCTTCAGAAATAGTACTAAATATGTATTGTAATTTGAATCTCTGGGATAATTCTTTATGAATCCCAATATATGGAGCACGTGAATTAATTAAGATATTAGGAGTTCCTAAAACAGCACATTCAGAAGCCATTGTTCCGCTTTCTCCAATAAATAGATGAGCATAAGCTAAAGCATTATGCATTTGTTCAGGAGGAATGTTAATCTGGTAATTTTCCAACTCTTCCGGTAATTCCTTTTCCGATGAGATAAAAACTCTTAAGTGTCGGGAAAGAGTTTTAACTAATTTTATTTTATTCTCATAAGAAATACCACTATGACCTATATCATGAGATGCCTCCCAG
>JAGPKW010000114.1 GCA_018053685.1 Patescibacteria group bacterium | reverse complement strand
TTTCCCCATATTAAAAAGTAAGTCAATAATAGATAAATTAGGAATAAAATTCTTTCCTATTTGAGGATAAATAGGATGATGAAAATTTTGATGTTGAATTTTAATATTATTATGTTTAAAAAGTTCATAATCCATATAATCATTATTTCCACCCATCCCAATTATATAGGTATCTGCATTACATTCTTTACAAATATTAAGAAGTAATTGCGATTTATTGCCTGATACATTTAATTGAGAACTTCTTACAATTGGAGTATTAATTCCTATATAACTACATAATTTTCCAATTAATTCTTCATTAAAGTTAGATAAATATTCTTGATTTTTTAAATATGAATTTTCTAAGATAGGATATATTTCTTCAAAATAAGGTGTTTTTTTATAACTGTATTTAATCGTATTTAAATGTTTTCTAATCCAACTTTTATTATTATAATCTATTTGAATCGCATTAATAGGTGTATTCAATTCCTTTTTTATAACAGGAATAGTTAATAAAATTTCACTATTAGCCATTTTTATTCTATTTCTATTTATCCATCCCCCTTTTGAATATTGAACATGATCTAAAAAAACAAATATATCAGCCTTATTTATTTTATCAAAATACCCTAACCAAGGAATAAAAAGTGGTTGATGTATAGCTATCTTCATTTTTTTTTATAAAATCAAACGAATCACTTCAAATACTTCAGCATATTCAGACCCCATCTGCCCACCTCGTGTTCGTGCTAGGCTAAACAAGAAGTCAGGAGTTATATAAGGCCTACCTAATTGTGAGATATAACATTGAAGAGCTTCAATTTTCATATTAACTTGTTCTTTTGTCAACATAGAAAAGGCATCTGTTCGAAAAGTCAAATTATTCCAGGGAATTTCATAGCCTAATAAAATAAATTTTTTAAATGCTCTAAATCCTTCTTGGCTTATCACTTGATGGTCTTGATGTGTATCAAAAGTTGAAGGAATAAATATAATATTAGGTTTAATCTCCTTTGATAAGTAAATCATATCGTCAAGAATATTTTGTCTGTAAGTAGGAAATAATCTGACAGGATAATCACTAATACTAATATTTTCTTTTTTAACTCCAAGATGAATTAAAGAATCGTACATATATTTTTTTGTTATATCTTTTGGGGGATCAGTAGGATTAGTATTCTCTGCAATTGAAAATGCATGACAAAATAGCTCATTGGAATCTTGCACAAATTTTACTATTGATCCCCCACACCCGAATTCTATATCATCAGTATGGGGTCCAAGCATTAATATTCTTTTGTGTGTAAACATATTAATTACCTCCAAAGACTTTTGGGTTTATAAATTGCTTTATATAATATTTCATTGGGATCACAAATTTCTTGTTGGATATCAGGTATGGATTTCCCTACTATTTCTTTGAATGAATGTAAAATATCATTAACCTGATGCGAGGAATAATCTATTGTTTCAATATATCCTTTATTGTTTAAATAATCTATAACCCCTGCTGTATTTTCATGTAAAGATTTAATGAAAATTGCTGGGATTCCTAAATGAGCGGCTTCGGAAGCCATCGTAGCACTTTGGCCTATATAAGCTTTAGCAAAAGCTAACAAGTGATGAACATCTTCTGGATCAAATTCTTCTCCCCATCTTTCTAAATATTTAGGTAGCCCTCCTTCGTATGATATAAATAGTTTATAATTCTTTGCTAATTCTTTAATTAATTGGATAATCTGATTCATATCTAAAGTCTTATAGGTAAGGTCATGACTAGCATTATATTTTACAAATCGCAATATGAGATATGGAGTATTATAATCAATTCCATACTTATTTAAAATATTTTGATTAGGCTGAAAATACTTTTTGTGTAAATAAAAACTCTCTTGAAAGCCATTATATCTAAACTGTTTTTTCCCAAAATCAAAGTTAACAGATGATGGTGTCATAATATATTTTGTAAATGGTAAATAAAATATTATTTGTTCCATATTACCTGTCTGTTCATGTAATATACATACTTTGTGTAATACAAAAGCAGAAAAAGCTGCAAACATTGATCCATTACCAAGATAAATATCAGGCTTAAATTTTAGACTTAAAATTAACATCTTATAATTAATATAAAATAAATTATATAATTTACCTGCTAATGATTTTTGATGTTTTCCTAATATAACATACTCAAAACCATAATATTGTAAAAGATATTTAATATTTTCTCTATCTCTACAAGTAAATAGAACTTGATGACCTTCATTTACTAATCTAAAAGTAATATTTTTAAAAAGGTGAACATGCGCTGGATGACCTATATCAATAAGTATTCTCATATTATATTTGATCCCAAGTTATAAATCTGATTCCATATCTACTTAAATATTTTCTAAATCCCTCAAAATCCGTTTGATTTAAATTGTGATTATAACATTTTCGTTGGTTTATATCAAATACTGCATAATTTATAATTTGCCTTTTAATTATCTTGGAATTATATAAAACATATATGGAATTATTTTTATCTAAAATAACATCTTGCGAAATACAAAGATGTATGGATACAGGGTTTCTATTTGTTATTAATATAATATTATCCCTATATTCATTTATAATTTTCTCTAAAGTTATCTTTATATAATTATCATCAATCTTAATATTATGGATTATTTGCTCTTTATTCCTTTTAATTACGGCTGGCAAACCAGCAACCATTACTCCTTCTGGAATATCTTTGTTTACATATGAACCATAAGCACATATAGCATCATCTCCAATTGTAACACCAGGAGCCACAAACACATTATAAGTTAATTCAACCCTTTTCCCTATACTTACATCTCCATAAGTAACTGGATATCCTTGTAATATAGATTTATAAGAGCTATGAGTAAAAATATTACAATGGGGACCTATACCCGCTTCTTCATCAATATATACTTTTCTGGAAGTATCTATCATCACAAAAGGGAAAATATGTACTAAATCTCCAAGAAATAGTTGTGAATTGTTAGATAAATGTCCGCTTCTAATAATAACAAAATTACTAATCTTAACATCTTTACCAATATTGACTTTTGGAGTATTTATATATACAAAAGAGGATATTTTTGAATGTGATCCAAGATAAAAATCATCAGACTTAATATATGATAATGCACCGATACAGCAATAATCGTCTAAATATACTTTCCCTTTAACATTTAAAATAGCACCAAAACCAAGTTTTACT
>JAGPKW010000113.1 GCA_018053685.1 Patescibacteria group bacterium | reverse complement strand
GTAGATCTTCTATAAATCCTATTGTATCAGACACAAGGCAAATCTTATTTATTTTCGGCAGATATAAGTTCCCTATTCTAGTATCAAGAGTAGCAAACAACTTATCATCTACATAAACATTTTTATTTGTTAAAGCATTTAGGATGGCTGACTTACCAACATTTGTATAGCCAACGATTGCAACAGTTCTCAAACCACGTTTTACCCTATCTTGTTTTTGCAGTTCTTTTGTCTTTTGACATTCTTCTATTTCTCTTACTAACCTTTGCTCCTCTTGTTTTAAATGAGACCTCATCATAGATATATTACTTTCCCCACCACCTCTTGTGCCAATACCACCTCCTTCTTGTGAGAGCATTTCTCCCATTCTATAAATTCTAGGCCCCATATGTCTTATCTTAGCAAGATCTATCTCTAATTTAGCTTCTTTTGTTGTTGCGTGTTTACTAAATATCTTTAAAATTAAATCTATTCTATCCCATATTTCTATTTTTTTATCTCTTTTAATATCACTTTTATAACTCTCATTATTAAGTTGGTGTTGTTTTATATATTCAGCTTTAATTTTCTCAAACAATTCCCACAAATTCCAAACCTGGTGAGGTTTTAACTCATTATTAATTATTATATAATCAACATCTTTGTCTAATACTTCTTTTAACACCTCTTCAACCTTACCTTTTCCTATATAATAATCATAATTAGGATGAGACACCTTCTTTTGATATATAGATACTATGTCAAAATCTCCATATGTATATATAAGGTTTTTCAATTCTTCTATTCTTAATATAGCTTCTCTCTTTCTAACTTTTGGGGAGATTGTATCAATCAATATTACCCTACTGCTCATTTTATTAATTTATTATTTATTTCATTTATAGTATATAACATTTTATCAAACAAAAGAAACGTTCCCATAAAACGTTTCCTTGTGAAAGCTAATTTTTATATTTTATTAATATATTTTTACTAAATCAACACCTGTATAATAATATCTTAAAACTGTTATGTAATCTACATTATCATTACTTATCATCCTCATAGCACCAACCTGCGATAATCCAACTCCATGGCCATATCTTACATCATTTGTAGTATATCTATCAACAACAGATTTTAAGTATGGAACATCAGCACCTCCCCAAGTTTCAGATAATGTCCTAGTCCTACCACCAGCATTAGCACTATAAAACGCCTTTATTATATCATTATTATACATTATAACTATACCTCTAGTTTCATTAACTGCGCTGACAACGCTTGGCTGCCTAGTTTCTCTATTATAACCATCATATACTTGATCATATTCGTCAGAAAAAACATTAAAGTATTGTTTAGCGCTTGTATTTGGTTTTGACATATACTGATATGAAGCATATGTTCTTTCGGCAACAGCCATAGTTTTTAAATATTCATAAGAAGATGAGTTAGAAGCCTCTCCCATGCCCTTTAAATAATCTTCTAAATTTAATTCATTTATTATCCAAACCTTATCATATGTATTATTATATCTTACTTCCATATCGCCTCTATAAGCATTAAAATTAATAGTTGAATTCCAATAAGGTCTTTTTTCTAAATTAACTATTGTAAGTATTCCATTTGCGGGATCATTATTCTGTAATTTTATATAGTTAGGAGTCTCTTTCAATAATACCCCATCTTTCTTTACAGAATATAGTTGAGTAACTTTATCATAGTTTATTATAACCTGTTCGCCTTGTGCAACTGGTATAATGAAATCTCCATTACCAGTATATATATTCATACCTGAACTTGATGTAAAAGTAGCTGGAAATATATCATGTTCAATACCTACTCTAATTTTATATTCATTAGGAATAGATGCATATGTATAATTTCTTATAGCATAAGATCCTGAATTAATATTATTAGATGTATTATTACCAATATTATTTGTATCTACTATAGGAACCTGAATAGCTTGCTGGCTAGAATCACACCCTGATGTAGCACATACAACTGTATTGTTTTTTACTGTATCAAAATTTGAATTTAATACTATTTTACTTGATGTATATTTCTTAGAACCAAAATCTATATTAGCATTATTTTTATTATTTATTATAATTTCATTATTTAAAGAAGCAATAATTAAACCATTTTTAGCAACTATATATTGTTTTGTAATTTGATTAAAATATATATTAACTTTTTCATTAGCAGGTATAGCAACTATAACTTGATTTGTTTTTTTATCTAAAATTTCTACATCCTTATCAGCAGAAATATATGATATATCTTCAACCTTTATAATATTATCACCACTACTCGTTTGTGTGTTAGCAGCACTAGAAGTAGAATTATTATCAACAACATTAACTGTTATTTTAATTTCACTACCATTTACAAATTCATTAAAACTTTTTACATACATCTGATAGGTTTCTGTATATTTACCAACAGTAGAAGGAGCTGTTAATGTAAATTTAAATGTTCCAGTTTCTCCTTTCCTAACAATACTTTCTGACAAGTTACTAATAATATTTGATTTCTTAAATATACTAGTTTTATTGCCCTTAACATTCAATGTCATTATATTTGTTCCTGCCTGTCTCCATACATATATACTATCATTTTTAAATTTTAATGTGACTGTAAAATTCTTTCCTTTCTGAACAGTTATATTTGTGTTAGCTGATGTATTTAAGTTTATTGCTTTATAATTTCCAGTTGTAGCAGCATTCGCCTCGTTTATAAAAAACATTTTATTTACTGCCATACCAATTATAGAAGTATAGCCTCTAATTACTGATTGCTCACCATCTCGCTCTTTAGAACTATCTATCAATAATTTATGATCTAAATATGATAAAAATATTGATATTACTGATACTATTAAGCTTGATATGACAAATATTTTTATAACTTCTATAGTATCTTTATTCTTTTTTTTATTTCTTCCTCTTAATAAAGAAAGAAAATTTTTGTTTTTGTTTTTAGCTTTCATATTTTTAGATTATTTACTAACCAATATTAGGTTTTAGCAACTTTATATACTCTAAATTTATTTTTCCTATTATTGATTTTCTTTAATATTTTTTTTATCGCCAGGACAGATCCTATAAACAACACAGAGGTAAATAGGAATTTCCCGCCACCATTATTCTCAACCTTTGTTAATTCTCTAGAGTTTGTTTTCCCTAAAGGTGCTTTAACTTCCTTCATAATCATATTAATTATTAATTAGATTGCTATGGGATATAAACAAAATATCCCATAGCTGA
>JAGPKW010000112.1 GCA_018053685.1 Patescibacteria group bacterium | reverse complement strand
GATAGTTTAAATGTTGGGTCATTTATTAAACCATATAATTTCAATAATAATATTGTAGATGTGGATACGGAAATTGTTATTGACTATAACAATATCTTAACTTATATGTATAATCCTGCTATGATAAAGGATTTACATTTAGGAGGTGGGCATAATACTATGCGCTTATCGTTTTTCTGTAATATTTTAAAATAGAATATTATGTCTAAAAAAAATAAAAAAAAATATAATAAAGTTAAAGAAACTTTTAATAAAGAAAAAGATTTAATTAAATCTTTTTTAGACCATCCTCAAAATATAATTATTTCGGCAGGATTAACACCTTTATTACCTTTCAATACTCCGATGAGAAGGAAATTAAAAAAAGAAGGTAAACCAGAAGGCAATAATCTTGCCGAAACTTCTTATAATTTTGTAAAATATATTATGAAAAAGGAAGTTTTTGAGGAATGGCAATATGAAAATTTTCAAAAAGCCAGCTTTACTCAAAATATTGAGGAGTTAGAAATTGAGGATACAGGGCAAGATATACCACCAGAAGTTATAGACAAAATAATATTCCAGATACCTGAAATCATAAAGTTTAATCAAAATATGATTGAAAATGAACCTGACGTTGATGACCCTAATAATCCAGCTCCTAATTTGCCATCTGATATTAATTTAGCCCCAGAAGATTATGCCATATTGCTAACTTATGATGAAGATATGAAAAAATATCTTTCAAGTATAGGACAGACATATTCTAATAATACAATCGAAAATGCTATAAAAATAACCAAATTGCTAAATCCTAAATTGACATCAAATTGGGAGTATGCCTTTGGCGATGATATAAAAGATTTTTGGCAAAATAATAGAGATGAAATATTGGGCTCTATTGGCGCATTATTTGTTACAATAGGTATGAACCCTGCTGACGACCCTATTTCACAAGGTATTGGAAAAGGTGTATCTTCAACATCGGCAATAATACAGGAAGAAGCCAAAAAACAAACAATGTTAAAAACTTATATGCCATTATTAATTATTTCGGTTATTTTATTAATATTACTAATATCTAAAAAATAAGTAATATGAAAAAAATAGATAAAGAAACATTAACAATATTAGGTTGGGGCGTTGGACTTGGCTTACTATTATATTATATTCCACCTTTGCTTCGCAAAAGGCGAAGTGTGATAGGTAATACTGACCTTACTATTGCTGATATTAGTGGAAAAACGGCAAGTAAAGATATAAAAAATGTTAATAAATCAATTGACCAAATAGATAAATTCTTAAAAGATAATTATAATGTTGCCATAAGTCTTTTATTTGATAATACAAAAGGCTTTTTAGAAAAAGATAATACTTTGAATGATTTGCTAAAAACTGTTAATGACTTAAAAAATGAAGTTTTTATAAAATTTAAAACTGATAAAAAAGATGAATTAATAGAAGCTCAAAATGTGGCAAATGAATATTTGGTAAATAAATATGGTTTTAGCTTTAATAGTTGTATTGACTTTATCAATAATATTAATAATATTTCAAAAGAAAGTAGGTTCCTTAATTTTCAAAATGAAAAAAAATTTTATGAGGCTATGGCAAACATAAAATCACTTGAAATGGGACAAGTTATTGGAACATTAGATAAAAACATTGTTAATACTATAAAATCTTTTGTTAATGATAGTCAGATAAAAAAGGGACTTACTGCATTACCAATAAAGACTAAATTACAATTGTATAATTTTATAATAGTATGATATTAAAGAGGTGGCATTCAATATGTTTTCATAACGGTTTTTTGTTTGTTTGTAAAAATACACATAATTTTTTAAGTCATTTAGCCACCTCTTTTTTTAAAAATATAAAAATATGAATAAAAAAGATAAACAAAATTTAATAATATTACTACTAATTTTAGGAGTAGTAATATTTTTCATTATTAAAAAGAAAAAAAGTCAACCTACCACAAGAAAAAGTCAATCTTCTTCTTCTTCTGTGAAAGCAGGACAAGGTAAAGGCGGTGGTATAGCTATGGAAAAAACACCTCAATTTGCTGAATGGGGAAAGGGTAAACCAGGAGAGAGAAGATTTAGTAAAGATGGATATATATATGTTTGGAATGATAAATTTGGGTGGGTAAAAACTGACAAATATAATGAAGCAGATTTAAATAAACCTCCGACTACATATTGGATACATAATAATCCAGATGGGACATATGTGATAAATAATAATCCACCAGATGGGCAAGATGGAAAAGGAAAAGGAAAAGGAAAAGGAAAAGGAGAAGGAGAAGGAGATTTTATTGATACTTATACTAATTATCTTGTAGCAGCAGCAGATGTTATTACTGAAATTATACCTATGGTTGTATGAAAATTTATAAATAATAAAAATTCTAATTATGGCAAATATAAATGAGAATTCTGGAAAAATATTAAAAATAAATTATGGAAAAATATTAAAAATATTATCATTGGCAGTAGCAGTTACTGGCATAATGCACATACTATTTCAACAAAGAAGTAAAAAAAAAATAAATAATTCAAATAATATTAATTATAATCCAAGTATTGTCGAAAAAGAATTTGAAAAATTTATTATCAAAAAGAAAAATGAAGGCTTGCCATATGATAAAGCAAAAATATTAGAACAAATTGCCCGTATGGAAAGTAGACATTTTAAGTCTGAACTGCTTTATAGAACAAATAATATTGGTGCTATAACAAGCCAATCTCCTAAACCAGATACTTTAACATTATATGTAAAACCACATTATAAAGATGGTGTATTTCAAGGTAATGTAATAACTGATAAATATGACCCACAAGCGAAACCATATTATTACAGAACTTATCCTACTTTGCAAGATGGATTAACAGCGTTTTATAATACTGTTGTTGCCAATGATTATGATTTTAAAAAATATTCTGGCGATAAAAACGCTTCGCTAAAAGGTATTAATACTCCAATAGTGGATAAAATTTATAAATCTTAATATTATGATATTAGAAATTATTGGATTAGTAGCAACTACAATGGGATTGGCAAGTATATTATCTAACCCTAAAAAAAGTCCCATATCAACAGGTGTAGCAGAAGGTGATAGAATTTATGATATGGCAAGAGCCCTTGCAGAATTTTTATTCAAAAAGAAAAAAGAAGGCTTGCCATATGAAAAAGCAAAAATAGTTGAACAAATTACCCGTATGGAAAGTAATCATTTTAAATCTGAACTGCTTTATAGATGTAATAATCCAGGTGCCGTAAT
>JAGPKW010000111.1 GCA_018053685.1 Patescibacteria group bacterium | reverse complement strand
ATGCACAAGATTTTAATTTTAACCCTAAAAATATAGAGGCTATATTTTTGACTCATTCACACTTGGATCATGCTGGCTTAATACCAAAGATGTATAGACAAGGGTTTCGTGGTAAAATTTTTGCTACAAACCCAACAAAAGATTTCTGTAATTTGTTATTTGAAGATGCATCTAATTTAATCATAGAGAAATATTTTAGGACAGGTGAAAGGCCAATTTATGAAGTAGAAGATGCTATTGGGGCTGTATCATTATTTAATGGTATAGATTATGATAAAGAATATGAATTTAATAATGTGAAGTTTATATTTCGTAATTCTGGACATATACTCGGAGCAGCAACAATAGAATTGAATATAGAAGGTAAAAAACTTGTATTCTCAGGTGATCTTGGAAATTATCCTGTTCCAATAGTTCCAAAGTATACTTATATAAACGAAGCTGATTATGTATTTATAGAATCTACATATGGTGGGATAACTCATGAAGCTCCAGATGTTAGAGTAACTAAATTTAAACAAGCTGTATATAATGTATTTAATAAACAAAGTGTTTTATTAATTCCATCATTCGCATTAGAAAGAACTCAAGAGATATTATTTGAATTGAATATGATGGTAGAAAGTGGGGAAATAGTTCCTTTACCAGTATTTATGGATAGTCCACTTGCTAGCAAAATTACGCAAGTTTTTAAGCAATATGAAGATTTTTATGATAAAGAAACTATGAAGATTATAAACAGCGGAGATGATATTTTTAATTTTTCTGGTTTACAAATTACAGATACTGTTGATAAATCAAAAAAAATAAACTCCATACCTGGACCAAAGATTATAATAGCTGGATCTGGAATGTGCACTGGCGGTAGAATATTGAAGCATTTGAAAAGATATATAGAAGATCCTAATAATTTTTTATTATTTGTTGGATATCAAGCTAAAGGAACTCTTGGTAGAAAAATATTTGATGGAGAAGAAGTTGTTGAAATAGAAGGTAGAGAATACAAAGTTAGATTAAATGTAGATGCTATTGGTGGATATTCTGCTCATTCAGATCAACCAAAATCTATAGAGTGGTTATCTCATTTTGATAAAAATAGATTAAAAAAGATATTTATAATACATGGAGAAAAAGATAAGGCAGAAGCACTTAGTGCTGGAATTAAAGCAGAATTGGGGATTGATACATATATACCAGTATTACATGATGAAGTAATATTATAATTTTAAATTATCTAATTCGTTTGTATCATCTGGTTCTATTGGAAAATATTGTAAAATTATATTATTTACTTCTTTTATAGAGCATATTATTCCATCTTTTATGCTCTTATTTTTTATTTCTTCAGATATTTTTAAGACTAAATTATCTAGATAACTACTATCTATTTTTTTATATATTCCTTCATCAAATAAAATGTAAAATTGTTTTGTTTTTAATATAAATAAAATTAATATGCCATTTCTATTTTTTGTTTTAAATATTTTGTATTGCTTAAATAGATGTAAAGCATATTTTTGTAAATTTTTATAAACAGCAGGTATTTTATATTTTATAACAACACAGATTTCAGAAGAAGTTTTTAGCTCTTCGCTTTCTATTGTTTTCTCTATGTCATTTATATCTTCTTTTGAAAGATATTTAAATATTTGTTTCATATATTTTAATTACCAATGTCCACTTGCTCCTCCACCCCCAAAACTACCTCCACCTCCATGAAGTCCACCACTCCCAAATCCTCCACTTCCGAAACCACCACCTCTATTATTATGGAAGAACATTTGATCAAATAAAATGCCTGATAGAAAATTATTTCTATGCCTTCTTGTAATGATTATAAACAGAATAATTAATATAACTAAATTTAATATTCCATAAATCATATTTTCTGTATCATCTTCTTTCACTTTGTCATTTAAATAATTTGCATCAGATGCTGTTTTTTTTATTTCTTCAATACCGTTTTTTATGCCCTCATAATATTTATCTTGTTTAAATTCTGGAATTATAGAATGCCTTATTATATAGCTAGATTTAGCATCTGTTAGATATTCTTCTAAGCCTTGCCCTACTTCTATTCTTACATCTTGATCTTCTTTTGAAACAATAAGGATTACGCCATTATCTTTATCTTTATCTCCAACCTGATTTTTTTTAGCAACTTCTATACCAAAGTTTTCTATTGTATCTCCTTCTAAACTGTTTATTGTTAATACAACTATTTGGTCACTTGTCTGCTGTTCAAAATTTTGTAAATCTTGCTCTATTTCAATTCTTTGTTCTTGTGTTAGTAAATTAGCACTATCTGTAACAAAACTTGTAAGTGATGGGATTTCTAATGCTGATGAAAAAATAGGGAATAATATGCAGATTATTCCCAATAAAAATTTTGTAATATTTTTAGTTTTCTTTTTCATTACTATTTATCAAAATTAACTTTTGGTGCTACTTCTGCTTCTGGATTTTGTAAATTGAAATATGTTTTTTCTTTAAAATTAGATATAGATGCTATTATATTGTTTGGAAACATCTGTAAATATGTATTATAGTCTTGTACTGCCTCATTGAAGTTTTTTCTATCAACAGCAATCCTGTTTTCTGTTCCTTCTAATTGAGATTGGAAAGTTAAAAATGTTTCATTTGCTTTTAAATCAGGATAATTTTCTGCTACTGCTAACAATCTAGAAAGAGATGCTTCTATGTCTCCTTGTAATGTTTGGAATTTTTGGAAAGCTACTGGATCATCTAGCACATCTTTTGTTACTGTAAATGATGTTGCGTTAGCCCTTGCTTGTGTAACTTGTGTAAATGTTTCTGTTTCATGCTCTGCATATGCTTGTACTGTTGCAACAAGATTTGGAATTAGATCATATCTTCTTTGATAATCTGTAAGAACATTTGACCATGCAGAATCTACTGCCTGGCTCTTTTTTACTAATGTATTTCTTTTAGAAATAAACATTAGTAAAAGAATAGCTATTATTCCTAATATAATTAATATAATAGTCAATGCTTTTTTGTTTTTTGGTTTTTCTGGTTTCATTTTTGTTATTTTTATATAATTATGTAATATATTATAGGATATATGTAATTTTTAAAAAAGTCAAAAATAATGCAAGAAGACATAGAGAAAGAAATACAAAAGAAACTTTTAGAATTTAAACAAAATATATATAAAACCGATGATGAACTATTTGTTGAGCTATGTTTTTGTATAATAGTTGCTAATAATTCTATTGAAAATGGATTAAGGGCATATAATTCAAT
>JAGPKW010000110.1 GCA_018053685.1 Patescibacteria group bacterium | reverse complement strand
AGTGGTCATAATTAATTATTGCAAAGTAACCCCAGAAAAGGATAGGGACAGTATAATATTCATAATCAAGTAATCCATTGAAAATAACACATTATCTCTCTGCTTTTATATGGGTAGCTTATGTCCAACTTATGTCCAGCTTATGTCCGAATTGGACATAAGCTGGATATATATTAGAGATCGATTGCAGGGTGAAGCGTAATATGGTGATAGATAATTGATTGGGTAATTAATAAAGATTTATTTCCCGTTCCTAATATGCATAAATGAGAATTTATTATGCTACTATTACTTCACCTGATAATTCTAAGTAAATTTGATCGATTGCTTTTTTCATATTTTCAATATCATTAATATTGTCTATTATAATTTTAAGGTAATTGTCACTGAAAACTATAAAACCATTATTAAGACGAATAAAATATTTATAAAATGCCTTTAATGAATTTTGGTAACCAATCTTATTCTTTTCATTTACACGGGGGCTATCAATCTTTCTTTCAAATTCCGCTACATTAAAAACTGCATAAGGTATTTTTATTAAAGTTTTTCTTTTACTTGCACTTCGCGCTTCTTTTCTTTGACTAATTTTCTCTACCTGGAATTCAATATTTCCTACTCTAGCATCAATACCTTTAGCATCTAAATCGGCATTACATTCAAGATACAAGTTTTTGTTATTAAGATTACATTGATATTCAAAAGCATAACAAAAATCTAATTGGGTAAGTACAGAAATCCAAGTTCGATACATTCTCGCTCTAAACCCTTTTTTAAACCAACCATTATCATCTTTGTCAAAATAATATTTCTTAAATGCTTTGAGGACTTCTTTACTATTTTCATTATTGTTAATTTCTAGCCAAAAAATATCAAACCAATTATCAAAATTCTTAAATTGTCTTTCTTCCCAATAATATTTGAAAATGGAAGCAAGAGGTAATAATTGTCTAGGTAAATCTTGCTCTACCCATTTAATTCCTTTTAATTCTTCGCGATATTTATCAAGGGGTATTGTTTCAAGAAAAGAACGATATTTTTCTAAATCTTGAGTTAGTTCTTTATTCATAAAATGTCTCCTTTTTTAAAGCTGCCCAAGCAGTTTTATCGGGTAAGGGTAAATTTGCAAGTTGAGTGATACTTAAATGATAAGTAATTTCTCTATAGACATCTTTTATATATTTTTGTATATAATCTGATATTAAGAAGTTAATTACTTCCTCCTCTCCTAAATCAAAATTTATATTAAATAGATTATTATCTCTTAGAAGATGATAAATATCCCCCATCCAGGGATAACATTTTGCATCTAAAGCAGCAGCAATTTTACCATTTTCTCTAAAACCTAATCCTACTACTATATGAGGGTTTCCAAAATAACCCCTGAACCTACTCACATTTTGTTTGTTAATCCAATAACCTGATAGATTTTCATAAATAATTTTATTAAGTTTAAGATTTTTCCCATTCAAAATAGGTAAATAAATGTTTTTATCCAGGTTATTATTCTTCATTATAAATGGATTATTTTTTATCTCGGGAGTTCTTGGAGAAATTCTAATTTGGTAAATATCTCCTAAACGATAAGGACAGATACTTTCTAAGGTAGTAGAATAGTTAGTTTCAAATTTAACGGTCTCACCTTTCCAATTGGAATTCGTTTTTATAGTTTTAATTTTCTTATTTGTATATTCAAATAGTTCTAGTGTAGAATTGGATTTATCCGATTTAATAAAATTTAATACTACTGATGATACATAAGCCTCAGGTTTAAAAACATCTGGTCCCAAATAGATTATTGATGTCTTACCATTACGAGACAAATATTCCCTCAGTTTTTTGAATTCATCAAGGATCATAAATGTTGCCGGAACAATAAAAATTAATTGCCCTTCATTTTTAAGTAATTTAACGGATTTTTCTATAAAAGCCCCATAAACATTATATTTCCCATACCAAGTCTCAAAAAGAGCCTTGTATTGTTTTTTGGTTTTTGGGGATATTTTTATGGTATAATGGTCTGAATTACTTGGGATACCATAAGGTGGATTTCCCATAATTAAATCAAAAGATGATTTGGGATTCCATAATAAATAGTCATTATTGTATAATTTAATATTATCGGTTTTACAAGTATTATTCAAATAATTAATAATATCTTGATTGATTTCCACTCCGAAAAGATTAGCTTTGTTAAAAAGTGCAGGTTTTTTTCTCTTTATCCCAGATAAAAATTGAGCTAAGCCACAAGCAGGTTCTAAAATCAAAATATCATTATTATCAATATATTTCTCTACTTTTATCAAATCCACCATAAAATCTATAACCCACTCAGGTGTAAAAAACACTCCATAATCTTTTTTTATATCTTTAAGATTTTCATTCACAATATATTGATGAACATTGTAATTCAATATGGATTCTTCTCCAATAATAACTAATGGATTATATGTTTTAACTTCTTTCATAACTAATTATTATCCTTAAGGTTTATAATCATATATAAAGTTTAAAGCTAACCAGAAATCAATTATAAAAATAAATTCGGAGTAATTAATAAAATCAATATATTAAATATATAACCTTCCATTTATCATAATTTAGTCCTTTTTCTATCAAATTATCTCATCTAAATTATATCTTCTCTTATCACTATTTAGTTAAAATATAATGCATAAAAAATATTGAGAAAATTAATTTAATATTTATATATGTTTATTAGATGAAAGAATACTTCGACAAATTTAAATTATAAAAAGAGAATCTATACTCACATTATCCTTTCATTCAAGTAAAAAAATAAAAATTAATCATAAACCTCATAAATTTGGATACTCATATTAGATCAACTATAAATTTAGGAGATATTTATTAGTCAAGATATTTAGTTTTATCTCTATAACTTCTTTATTATAGATAGCTGGAATTATAATAGCTATGAATGGTTCAATAGGAGTTCATAAGTATGTTTTCTCCATCTCTCAAAAGCTATGAAAACGCTGATGTTAATGGCAGTTTAAATTGATACATTTTGGCAGTCAAGGCTGGTAAACTCTCAATTATTTAATATTTTTTTAAATTCAATATGGATTTATATAATCCCTGCTCATATCTCTTATAGTGACAAGTTTATATTCTTATAAGTTAAAAATGGAGAAACAAGTATAAAACGAATTTAAAGAAAAAGGAGAGTAAAATTGACTCTCCTTTTTAAGTTATGTGCTTAAGGTGTAAGTATAAGGGTTTATTTAAAATATAGAAGTTTTGCAGTTCCCTTTTCTTTTCCCTGTTCCC
>JAGPKW010000109.1 GCA_018053685.1 Patescibacteria group bacterium | reverse complement strand
AAAATATTTTACCTAAATTAGATATAGGTGAGAGTGCTTTATTAAAAGATGTAAAATTAAACCAGCATTTTACTGAACCACCTGCAAGATATAATGATGCTTCATTGATAAAAGAATTAGAAGAAAATGGTATTGGTAGGCCGTCAACATATGCTACTATTACTAGCACAATATTAGATAGAAAATATGTTGAAAAAGATGAGACTAAAAGATATAAACCTACAGATATTGGAATATTAGTCAATAAAATTTTATGTGAACATTTTAAAGATATAGTTGATATAAAATTTACTGCTAAAATTGAAGATGAATTAGATGATATTGCAAGAGGTAAGCTTGAATGGAAGCCATTTTTAAGGAGTTTTTATGAACCATTTAAGAAAAATTTGGATATAAAAGAAAAAGAATTGAGTAAGAAAGATTTAACAGAAGAGCAAAGCGATGTAATTTGCGATAAATGTGGGTCTCCAATGGTTGTTAAAACTGGTAAATATGGCAAATTTATAGCATGTTCAAATTATCCTAAATGTAAGAATACTAAGCCAATGGAAGATGAAAAAGAGGTTGCAGTAACTGATGAAATTTGCGATAAATGTGGGTCTCCAATGGTTGTTAAAACTGGTAAATATGGCAAATTTATAGCATGTTCAAATTATCCAGTATGTAAAAATATAAAGCAATATAAAAAAGAAGTTGGTTTAAAATGTCCTAAATGTAAAGATGGAAAAATATTAGAAAGAAAAGGAAGATTTGGAATATTCTATAGTTGTTCTAATTATCCTGATTGTAATTTTATCTTATCTAATATGCCAGTTGAAGATGAAAACAAAAAAGGTGAAATTAAAAAATGTGATATTTGCAATGAAGGGTATCTAATGTATTATGGTAAAAGTAATAAGATAAAATGTTCTAATAAAAATTGTGAAAGAAATACATTAGGAAGAAGAAAAAATAAATAAAATAATATGGGAAGTTTAAACGAGCAAGAGCAGTTAGATAAACTTTTAGATATTATAAACAAAAACAATATTGTTGTTGATCGATCTAAAATAGAAGAGGCTTTTAATTTTACTAAATTAAAGCATGATGGTCATTTTAGGCTATCTGGAGAGCCATATTTTAATCATGCTGTTGAAACTGCTTGTATACTTGCAGAAAATAAATTTCCTCAAACTATTATAATCGCTGGGCTGTTACATGATACGCTCGATGATGGAGATGCTACAAAAGAAGAAATTGTAGAGAATTTTGGGGAAGATGTTTTTAATATAGTAGAAGCTGTAAGCAAGATTGGGAGATTAAAATATAGAGGAGAAGAAAGATATGCAGAAAATTTAAGAAAGATGTTGACACAGATTGCAAGTAATCTGGGAGTTTTGTTTGTTAAATTTGCTGACAGAATACATAATTTAGAAACTCTAGATTATGTTACTCCTGATAAAAGACAAAGGATAGCAACGGAAAGCCTTGAAATTTATTCAAAGATTGCTAATAGGTTGAATATGGGGAATATGCAATCAATGCTAGAGGATTTATCTTTTAAATATTTATATCCAGAAGATTATAAAAAAGTAGAAGCAATACTGCAGAAAGAAAAAGCAAAAAATAGCGATTATATAGATAAAATGATAAAGAAAATAGGTAAGCTACTCTATGAAAATAATATAAAAAATTTTAAAGTTTATGGTAGAGTAAAGCATGTTTATAGTTTATATAGAAAAATGCAATACAAAGATTTGTCTCAGATATTTGATATCCAGGCTATTAGAATTCTTGTAGATAATGTAGAAGATTGTTATAAGGTATTAGGTATAATACATAATAATTACAAGCCAATGCCAAATAGAATAAAAGATTATATAGCAAGTCCAAAGCCAAATGGGTATCAATCAATACATACAACTGTGTTTGCTGATAGAGATAAAGTTATAGAAATACAGATTAGAACATATGAAATGCATGAATTAAATGAATATGGTGTTTGTTCTCATGCAAAATATAAAGACAATAAAATAGGTGCTGAATGGGTTAAGAATTTGGAGAAAATTAAAAAAGAAGCTGCTGATGACGAAGAATTTTTAGAGTCTTTAAAATTAGATCTATTCCAAAATAGAATTTTTGTTTTGACACCAAAAGGAGATGCTATAGATTTACCAGAAGGAGCTACACCTGTCGACTTTGCATATAATATACATAGCTCTATTGGTAATAGATGCTACCAAGCTATGGTTAATGGGAAAATTGCTACATTAGATTATAAGCTGAAAGATGGAGATGTAGTTGAAATTAAGACAAAAAAATATGAGGATCCACAAGAAGGATGGTTAAGATTTGTTAAAACAAGTTTGGCAAGATCTTGCATCAAGAAATGGTTAAAGTCAGGGGGGCAACTTTAAGTGTTGTTTATAACTTTTTTAAAAAATACTTTAGATATGATATAATGAATTGTGGAACGTAGAACTAAAATAACAAAATGGCAAAAAAAGCTAAAACTAATGTAAAGGAGAAGATAAAAGAGAATAGTAGTGCAAGGGTTTTAAAGATCCCGATTTTAGATATTTTTTTAAACCCAAAACAACCAAGAAGGACATTTGATAGTGAATCATTAAAAAGTTTGGCTGACTCTATAAAACAATATGGTGTCTTACAGCCCTTAGTTGTAACTAAAGTAGAGGGGGGATATGAATTAATTGCTGGAGAGAGAAGGTTAAGAGCTTCAAGGATTGCTGGGTTAACTGAAGTGCCCGCAATAATTCAGGAGAATGATTATGATGATCAGAGGAAATTAGAGTTGGCTTTGATAGAAAATATACAAAGAGAGGATTTGAATGATATAGATCAAGCTGAGGCATACAAAGAATTAATGGAATCTTTTGGGTTGAGTCAAGAAGATATTGCACAAAAAATTGGTATATCAAGATCTGCTGTTGCTAATAAAATTAGACTGCTTAAACTTCCGGAAGAGATTATTGCTGATATTAGAAGTGGGGTTATTGATTCTGGGCATGCTAAATTATTATTGAGTTTAGAAAATACTGAGTTACAATTGAATATGTGGAGAAAGATAAAAGAGCAGGGATTAACCGTGAGAGAGTTGGATAGTGTGGTTAAAAAAGCTAGGCCTGATAAAAAGTGGAGGTCTTTAAATAATATAAAAGATAATGAAACTAAAGAGCAAGAAGATAAATTAAAGGATATTTTTTCTACAAGGGTATCTATTGTAAAAAGGGGTAATGGAGCAAAAGTTGTATTTAATTTTTACTCTAAGGATGATTTTGATAATTTTATGAAGAGAATAGAAGACTTTGATTATATGAATA
>JAGPKW010000108.1 GCA_018053685.1 Patescibacteria group bacterium | reverse complement strand
CCTAAAATTATTAATCACCTAGAATTGGTTTTAACAGATAATCAGAATATTATAAACATGTTAGTAGAGATGTTTGCTTTGGATTCAAATAAATTTAAGGTTCTTTATCAGCCTGTAGATATTAAAGGATATGAAGAAAAAGAGTATGAGAATAAAGTGAATTGGAATATTTTATGGGCAAGTAGAATAGATTATGAGAAACTTCCTGATATCTTAGAAAAAATCATTCGGAAATCATCACGGAAATGCTTAAATTTCCATATTTATGGTAATTCTGTTATTGATAAACAATTCCCACTAAAAAGGTTTAACCAATATAAGAATGCTTACACATATGGTGCATATAAAGGAGGCTTATCTTGTATTGATTATTCTAATTATGATTTGTTCTTATATACCTCATGGTTTGATGGTATGCCAAATACGGTTTTAGAAGCACTTTCTCTGGGTATTCCAGTTATATCATCAAATGTTGGTGGAATAAAAGAAGTTATAGAGGAAGGAAAAACAGGTTTTTTGGTTAATGATATCTTTAATGAAGATGCATATTTAAATAAAATTGAATATGTAATTGAAAATAAGAAAATCCTTAATGATATTAGAAAAAATGCTCTTGAAAAATTAAAAAAACAACATTCTTGGAAGATTTATCTTGACAAGCTAAGGGAAATATTTGCATAAAAGCATTAAAGAAAAAGAATTCTCGAAATTTTTGATTTGTAATTGTCCAAATATTAATCTTTTGTCAAAACTAAAAATAAAATATAATCTGCTACAGTAATTATCAGATTGTTATTGTAAACAACAGGAGTGAGGAGAAAGAGACAAAGGAGTATTTCAAAGAGATTAGCAAAGAGAGAAACATTCGGGTTATTGATTTTGATAAACCTTTTCATTTTAGTAAATTGTATAACTGGGCAGTCAAACAGATAGATGGGGAGTATATGTTAATGCTTAATAATGATATTAAAGTATTAAGTGATGGTTGGTTGGAGAGTATGTTAGAGTGGTGTCAATTGCCTGAGGTTGGTAGTGTAGGTGCTAAGCTTTACTATCCTAATGGTAAGATACAGCATGCAGGTGTAATAGTTGGTGCTGGTGGTGCTGCTGCTCATTCTCATAGGTTAATGGATGGGAGTGATTTTGGTTATGAGGGGGCTTTAGTAAATATTAGGAACTATTTAGCTGTTACAGGGGCTTGTTTGTTTTTTTCTACTCCTGTTTTTTCTTTTAAGAATGATTTAAATCGCCTATACTTGGTCAAATATCTCCATATAGCACTTTTTTTAAAGGAGTTAAACTCTTCTAATTCTCTTCGTAAGTTTTTATTCTCCTCTTCTAATCTCCTTAAATCTTCTCCAAGAGAGTATTCCCTTTCTGCTTGTTGGGTGAGCATTCTTTCGATTTTCGTAATGTTCTCAGCGAGGAGTTTGTTTGCCTTCTCTGTAATTTCAGTATGATCTCTGAATTGTTTAGTCATCTTCAGGAGTTGTAACTGCAAGTCTGTTATGTCTTGGTAAGTATGTATTCTTTTACTTTTTTCCTTTTTTATAGATTCTTTGCCCATTTTAGTATTTTATTTATATCAGAACTTTCTGCTAATTCATCTTTCATATCTACTAGTATCTCAGGCTCATCAAAGAGCAAATCTGTAGAGATCTTGGAAAGTGGAAGAATATTTCTAGTCTTGGGATCTCCTTCCTCTCGATATTCATCTTGTTCTGCAATACGAAAGACTTTTTTACCACATAATAAGGCAACAAAGTCAAAAGTACTTTCTTTTGGTGTGAGTATTATATCGTATTCAGAAAGATTTTTCGCTATGTCAGAAAAGAGAGTTTTATTTTCATATACATCTGTAAACCATTCTCCCCTCAGTTCTTCCCTAATATCTACCTTACTATTTATCATTGTTTTAACATAGATATCTGAATAGGGGTTAAGTATATTAATTATAGAGTCCAGTTTCCTGTTGTTAAAATCTCCTCTGTCACTAAACCAATGTAATGTTGTATATAAAACTTTAGGAACCAAGTTTTCTTTAGGATTGAAATCTAGATGATCAAAATTCTTGTTACCAGATATCAAAATTTTCTTTTCGTCAACACCAGCTCTAATCAAACTTCTTTTTGAATTTACTCCAAGCGCCATATATCCATCTGCAATGTGGGGTTTGTTGTTGAGTTCATAATCGAAGAAAGAATTCCAACCATGTTCAAAGACAACAACTTTTTTTCCTTGTCCTTGCCATTTTTTTACATCGTCTTCTCTTTCGAAATCATTCCAAATAAAAACTATTTCAGCTTCTTCTGGAGTTGTATTTTGTTTCGGCCATCCCCAAATTGAGTGATGGTCTATTACACTATATTTAATTTCTGACATAAATCATAATTTTAAACTAACTTGTGATTCCTGTTATCTTTTTAAATTATTTTTATCTCTCCCCTATTTAGAATAATCCAAAAATTTTTCGTTTAAATACTCTGGTTTTATAGCCCTTCAGTGCATCTGGGCCATCTAATTCCTCAAAGAAAACTTCTCTCCAGCCAAACTTTGAAAATATATTATTATAATTTCTAGGGAAATGTTTCCAGGAAACATTGTCTTCATCCTCTATTGTTATTAGGGTTCGTCTTGCTTTCTTTGCAATTTCTTTGAAGACCCAGTCACTTTCGTATGGGAGATGTACCATTACTGCCATCGTATATATGCAATCATATTTTTCTTTGCCTTTTACCCAATTCTCGATACTGTTGTTTATGAGCTCCGCTTTCAAATTAGGGTATACTTCCTTACTTTTTTTAATAGCCTTTGTATTGATATCGATTCCAGTAAGGTTAAGATATCCTTCTTCGAATAGTGCATTCAAATTTCTTCCAATATTGCAGCCAATCTCGAGGATACTTTCTTTCTTTTTTACATACTTAGGAAGTACGGATAAAAGGTAGTCACTTCTTCTTTTGTGTTTTGAGTACTCAATCGGAGAGTTTGGTTCATCATAAGGGTCTGCCCAGTATTCCTGTTGTTTATTTTTGTATTCCATTCTCTCTCTGTTAAGAATTTAGTGTAGGCAACCCCCTCTGAGATATAGGAGGAGGGTTCCAGACAATCTCTTCACATCATATTTTCTGTATAGTAGTATACTATGTAATATAAATTTTTAAAATAAATACTCAATGACCCTATTAGTAACAGGTGGTTGTGGCTTTATAGGTTCTAACTTTATAAAATATTGGTTAAATAAATATCCTAAAGATAAAATAATAAACTTAGATAAATTAACCTATGCAGGAAACCTAAATAACCTTAAAGATATAGAAA
>JAGPKW010000008.1 GCA_018053685.1 Patescibacteria group bacterium | reverse complement strand
TGTCATCCTCGAAATCTTTTATCGAGGATCCAGTAACTTGTCATCCCCGAAAACTACTCCACTGTCATCCCCAACTTGATTGGGGATCCAGTGTTTTTACTTTTTTGTATTTTTTGTCATTCCCAACTCCTTTTTTGTCATTCTGTTTCTTTTTGTCATTCCCGCGCAAGCGGGAATCTACAGTATCTGTGATTCTCAGCTTGACTGAGAATCCATTCTTTTATTTTTCTGTCTTTTTTTGTCATCCCTGAAAGCACACCCACTGTCATCCTCGAAATCTTATATCGAGAATCCAGACCATTTTTTATGAGTATAATGAAAAGAAGAAATCCTTACGAGGTAAAATACAAAAACACTTACTTAAGATGAGTGGAGAGTAGTTATCATTCCTAAAATTGTTATTATTGATCTTAACCATTCTTGTTATTTTTTTCATTATGAAGGCTCTTCGAACCCGCGAGAATCTCTGCATCTATTATTCTTTTGCTTTTTTATCTTGCCCCTCTTCCTCGGAATACTTCCATAATAGTGAAAATAATTATTTTAAAATCGAATAATAGAGACCAATTATTTATATAATATTCATCATACTTTACTTTTGTATCTATATCAAGTTCTTCTCTTCCATTTACTTGAGCCCATCCTGTTAGACCTGGTTTAAATTTATGAACATTAACTTTTGTTCGCTTTTCAATCAAATCATATTGGTTATATAAAGCTGGACGTGGACCAACAAAACTTACTTCTCCCTTAACAATATTAAATATTTGAGGTAACTCATCAAGACTAAATCTACGAAGGATTTTTCCAGCTGATGTAATGTATCTATCAGAATTCTTTAAATCTGACTTCGCAACATTCGGGGTATTTACTTTCATTGTCCTAAACTTGTATATTATAAATTCCTTGTTATCTTTACCAATTCTTCTCTGTTTAAAAAGTACTGGACCAAAATCAGAAAGTTTAATTGCAATTGAAACAATTAACATAACTGCACAAATGGGTAAAAATAAGAATATTGCAAATAATTGATCAAAAATTTCTTTAGAATTAAATTTTATATGAATACCATTCATTACATTTTTCTAAACCACTTTTCAAGTCAAATTTAGGGTAATATTGTAGAGAATTCTTTGCTTTATCTATATTTAATGAAGTATTGTTAAGCATGGACCCTAAGCTTCTACCTAAAAAAGTATCAGAATACTTTCTATTTATAAGATTACGAATCTTGTCACTTAAAAACTTCGGAATTTTAATTGGAATCATAAAAGTATTCAAATAAGAAGAAATTATACTTGTTATATAAGATAAATCATAAGGTTCAGCATCTGCTACATTATATATTTCTCCAAAACATTTATTGTTATTAATCAATAATTCTAAAAAATCAATTAAATTCTCTATATAACAAAGCGATTTTGTTGTTCCATGCATTTTAGGAGAAATATGAGTTTTACTCATATAATGAAATAATTTATACACCGTATTTTTAGGATCTCCAAATCCATAGAAAGGAGATGGCCTTAGTATAATTGAATTACTATTACTATTTAGAATTTCTTTCTCAGCCAATATCTTACTCTGGCTATAAAAATCATATCCATATAAATTGTCATTTTCAATAACATTTTTATATTCTCTTCCGTAGACAGAAGCAGAACTTAAATATACAAAATATTTAATATTATAATGAGAAGATAACTGTGCAATATTCTTACTTCCACAAACATTTATTTTTAAATATTCATTCCATGGTGTATTCGGAAAGTGATCAGATATACCTGCTGTATGGATAACTAAATTAATTTGACTGTAATTTGATAAAATGTTATTAATTACATCCTTATTGATTATATCAGCAGTTATATAATCTAATTCATTTGAAAAAGGTTTGAAAGGATTTTTTAACTTGTCAATTGCAATTATTTTCCAATTATTTTTACGAAAGTGATTTATCAGATTTTGTCCAACGAATCCATTAACTCCAGTAATTAAAATTGTTTTCATATCTTCCAACGCTCTATTAGATCACGAATTCGTAAGAAGATATAGTTTTTACTAAATTTATTAAGAAATCCTAAAAATTTTTTCTTTGAATAAGACAAGCCCACATATTGCCTAAATTGGTTTTTAAAACCTAAATTACTAATTCTAACATAATTTTTATGATCAAAATCCCATGGATGTAAATACATAATATAATAGGTTCTTACAGTTTTTAAATATGTTTCTACTGAGATATTCCACAAAAAAAGAGGAGAAAGTCTAAAATAACCTCCCCCACCAATAGGTATACCTGCAAGAATTGGTATTTCAATTTCGTAAAAGCTTTTATCTATCAGATAATAACCATTCTTTCTTACCACACTTTTAAATGAAGAAAATTCAATATTTTTTGAGTATCTATCATGTATTTTTAAAGGGAAATAGCTCACATCGTATAAGTATCCCTCTTCAGTCAGAATGTTAATAGATGTTGCAGTTACAGAAAATACAGGTGCTCTATAACCTATAACTTTTACTCCAATTAAATTTTCTATTATATTTTTCGTTATTTTAAGATCATTTCTAAAGTCGTTAGGTTGCATTTCATAAATATAGTCATGTTTATATCCATGCGAGGCTACTTCGTGCCCTTTTTTATAAATATCTTTTATCAATTCTGGGTATTTTTCCGCTATCCACCCAAGAGTAAAAAAAGTAGCCTTAATGTTATAGAGATCAAGAATATCTAAAATCATTTTAGTATTATCTATGAGAAGTGAAGGTTGATTGTCCCAAGTTTCATAAGGTATCGAAAAATTCTTTGAGTGAAACCAATCTTCTAAATCAAAAGTAAGAATAATGACCCTTTCTTTTTTTAATATATTGCTTTTTTGCTTATCTTTATCTTGTTTCATTAGAATTTTATTATACAATAATTTTTTAAAATGTTTAAGCTTATTATACTATATAAGTGTTTTTGAAATTTTTGCATGATGATAAGATATTGACTATTTAAGAAAGGAAAAAAGTGAAAATTCTTTTACTTACTCAGTATTATCCGCCTGAGTCTGGCTCTGCAAGTTTACTTATGAAGGATATATCTAAATTTTTGAGCAATAAAGGGCACAAAGTAACAGTATTGACTGCTTTTCCGAATTATCCATATGGTAAATTATATCCAGGCTACAAACAATCTCCCCTTTCAAAGGAAAGAAAAGATTCAATAAACATAATTAGAACTTGGTCTTATATTTCTCCTAAAAGGAAAAACTCTCTCCATAGATTGCTTAATTATGTATCTTTTATGCTTTCAGCTTTTATTGGATATGTTTTATCTTCATCAGAAAAACCTGATATAATTTATATGTATTCTCCTCCAATTTTTCTCGGGATTACAGCCTCTATATTATCTTTTCTCTATAAAGTCCCTTATGTTATTTACTTAAATGACCTTTGGCCAGATAGTGCAATTGCTATGGGATTATTAAAAAATAAGCTTTTTATAAAGCTTGGCTTATTAGTTGAAAGAATTTCGTACGGAAATGCTAAAAAGATTTTTGTATACTGCCCTGAAATGGGTAATAAATTAATCTATGAAAAGAATTTACCTGAGGAAAAAATTGGAATTCAACCACTTTTCTTCGACACTAAAAGTTTAACTCCAAGAGAACCTGACTTAGAAATTGTAGAAAAATACAATCTCCGCGATAAGTATGTAATAGTCTATGCAGGAGCTATGGGAGTCCCTCAGAATCTTGACATAGTAATAAAAGTTGCATATGAATTTAAGAAAAGAGATTTTCCAATTGAATTTTTAATGTTAGGTGAAGGAACAGAAAAAAATAGACTTATAAATAAAGCAAAAAGTATGAAGCTTACAAACATTAAATTTCTTGGACAAATTCCATCAGATCAAATAAATAAATATTATTCTGTAGCACATATGGTTATTGTAAGCCTTGGTAAAGCTCCTCACAGGTTCGGAACTATACCAGGTAAGATTTTTGCTTATATGAGTGCTGGAAAACCAATTCTTGCATTTGTTGACGAGAACGGTGCAACAGCAAATCTTATTAGAAAATATAACTGTGGAATTGTAATAGATCCCAATAGTGATTTAAATTGTGCAACTACAGAAATAATTAATGTTTTAAAAAACAAGAATCTATTATCAGAAATTTGTAAAAATGCTCGAGAAGCAGTAGTCTCATTATTTGATAAAAATCTTATCTTAGATCAATTAGAGAAAAAATTATTAGGAATTATTCAACAAAATTTATGAAAGGAGAGAAATTTAATAATAAAATGAAGAGAAACAAAGATTTTCCACCTGCATTAGTTCTTGAGCTTTCTGCAACAGGTCTTGCAGTTGGTAGAATTCTTAATCAATATGGTGTAGAAGTTTATGGTGTAGATTTTAATAACTATACCATAGGACAATATTCAAAATATATAAAGAAACCTTTTGGAGGCATAATTTTTAAAAAAAAGAGTTTTCTTTCTTCTCTCATTAATTTTTCAAAGCGATTTGAATTAAAACCTGTATTGATTCCTTGTTCTGATAGGTTTATTGAACTAGTAAGTGAGAATTTTGATATTCTTAAGCAATATTATAATATACAAGATTCCTTATCTCCTTTGATAGCTCCTATTTATTTAAACAAAAGAGAATTTTATAAACTTTGTGAAAAGTTTAAGATAAACTTTCCTAAAACTATATATATAACAGGAGAAGAAACAGTTAGTGAAATAGTTAGAAATTTGCGGTTTCCTATGATTTTGAAACCTTACTTGATTCATAAATGGAAAAAACATTTAAAAGGACAAAAAGTAATTCTTATTGAAAATATAAAACAATTAGATGAAATTTTTTCAAGGGAAAAAGTTTTACTTAAGGATTCAATGTTGCAGGAAGTAATACCTGGCCCTGAGGGGAATATTTATCTTTTCAAGGGTTATTTCGATAAAAGTGGGAAAAATAAAGCTTACTTTACTGGGAGAAAGATTAGACAATATCCGCCTAATTTTGGTTCCGCTAGTTTAGCAGAAAGTATAACCAATAAAGACGTTAAAACTCTTAGCATAGAATTTCTTGAAAATGTGGGATTTAAAGGATTATGTGGAACGGAGTATAAATACGACCCAAGAGATAAAATTTATAAAATGATAGAAGTTAATATTAGGCCTCAGTTATGGGAGGATTTAACTCGAATAGCAGAAAAAGATATTCTTTGGTCTGCATATTGTGACTTGGCAGGTCTAGGAATTCCAGAACAAAGGAAACAAATAGATTATGTTAGATGGGTCTATTTTGCGAGAGATATATATTCAGCTTTTTACTTTATAAAAAATCAGGAATATAGTTTTATTGATATTATAAAATCTTACAAAAATCTGAAATGTGATGCTATAATTGATTTTAAAGATCCAAAGACTTTAATAGGTGTTCCAATTTACGTTTTATCCCAACTTTATTTTTATAAAGCAAGTACTGTTTAAGTTGGAAGATTTATTATAAAAATGAAACTCAAAATTCTAAAATCTTTTTCTAAAATAGAGCCAATATTATTTGAGCAAAATAAACTTTTCGTAGCTATTGAAAATAAAATATTTTCTACAACTGATTTTTGTGAACATTTCAAATTAGATGGGATACTTCCATTTAGTCTTGCTGAAAAGACATTTTGGATGAATAGATTAACAAAAAGACTTTTTAGACTTTCACCACGGAAAATGCTTCTATTAGATGATGGCAGCAGAATTATTATAGCTCGTAAGGGTATTTTTAAGGCAGGGAGTAAAGAAAAAATCTACAGAAGAACATTTTCAATCACTCGTGGTTCTCGACCAATATCTCTTTGCAAAGATGAGAAGGGAAATGTTTATTTCGGAGAATATTTTTCGAATCCTGAAAGAAGTGAAGTATATATTTATGGTTCATCTGATAAGGGCGAAACCTGGAATATAGCTTATGTATTTCCTAAAAGGTCAATTCGTCACATTCATGGACTTTTCTATGATAAATATATGAAATGTATCTGGATAACTACAGGTGATTATGGAGAAGAGCCATTTATTGCAGTAACCGATGATTCCTTCAAATCAATCCGAAAAGTCTATTCAAATGGTCAATTGTCAAGAGTTGTTCAAATAATTGTTAAAAAAGACCATTTATACTATTCAACAGATACTGAAATAGAACATAATTTTATATGTAAATTAAGTAAGAAAGATTTCTCACTTTCTAAACTTCAGCCAGTTCAAGGATCATGTACTGAGGCTGGCGAAAATGAGGTAGGAATGTTTTTTGCAACAATGGTAGAGCCGAGCAAAGTGAATAAATCTCAATATTCTCATCTTTGGTTTTCTAAAGATGGTAATGAATGGAGTGAGATTGCAAAGTTTAAGAAAGATATTTGGAATCCAAAATATTTTCAATTTGGCACGATTTGCCTTCCACAAGGCATAATGCCTAATTCATATCTATTTTTCAGTGGAAGAGCTTTAGTTAATATTGATAATTGCCTAATTTTTTCTATTATTAATGATGATGGAAATATTAAAGATATTCACAAATAAAACTCTTATAATCACTGGTGGGACTGGTTCTTTTGGGAATATGGCTGTTAAGAAGTTTCTTAATACTGACATTAAGGAAATTCGTATATTTAGCCGAGATGAAAAGAAGCAGGATGATATGCGAAGAGCATACAACAATGATAAACTTAAATTTTATATCGGCGATGTTCGTAACTATGAGAGTATCAATATTGCAATGCAAGGAGCAGATTATGTATTCAGTGCAGCAGCACTAAAGCAGGTTCCATCATGTGAATTTTTCCCTATGGAGGCAGTAAAAACAAATATCATAGGAACAGAAAATGTGTTAAATGCCGCTATAGCAAACAGAGTTAAAAAGGTAATTATACTAAGTACTGATAAGGCAGTTTATCCCATTAATGCAATGGGAATGAGCAAAGCATTGATGGAAAAGATAATGGTAGCAAAGTCAAGAACTATTGATTCATCAATTACAACTTTTTGTGGAACAAGATACGGTAATGTAATGGCATCCCGTGGTTCTGTAATCCCGCTCTTCATTGAACAAATAAAGAGTAATGGACCATTGACACTAACAAACCCTAATATGACAAGATTTATGATGTCTCTTGACGATGCTATTAATTTAGTTTTGTATGCTTTCAACAATGGTAATCAAGGAGATATGTTTGTTCAGAAAGCTCCTGCGTGTACAATAGGAGATTTAGCGCAAGCACTAATAGAACTATTTAACGCACACAATGAAATAAAGATAATTGGCACAAGACATGGAGAGAAGCTTTATGAAAGTCTTCTTACTTCAGAAGAGAAAGCTATAGCTGAAGACTTAGGAAATTACTATAGAGTTCCCCCTGATACAAGAGACCTCAATTATTCCAAATATTTTGAGAATGGTGAATGTATTAAAAATAATATTGAGCCGTATACATCTCATAATACAAGAAGATTGAATATTGCAGAAATTAAAGAATTACTTTTAATGGTTGATTATGTTAAGGAGCAATTAAAAGGTAGAAAAGTAGATGAATATCCTAATAACTGGTAGTAGTGGATTCATAGGAATGAATCTTATAGAGAGCTTACTGCGAAAAGATAATATTAATATCCTTTATTTTGATAAAGAGGATAATTTAGAAACTTTAAAATCACATTTAAAACAAGCTGATTTTGTTTACCATTTAGCTGGAGTTAATCGTTCTGAAAAGGAAGAAGACTTTGAAGAAGGGAATGTTGAGTTAACTAAAAAAATAGTAGATATTCTTTCAGAATTAAATAAATCCATTCCTATAGTTATGAGCTCCTCTACTCAGACTGATCTTGATAATATTTATGGCAAGAGTAAAAGAAGAGCTGAAGAAGTTTTAATTGAATATAGCAAGAGATGTAAAGCACCAATTTGTATTTTTAGGCTTCCTAATGTATTTGGTAAGTGGTCAAGACCAAATTACAATTCTGTTGTCTCTACATTTTGCTACAATATTTCACATAATCTTGATATTACTATTACCGATGAGAATAAAGAGTTAACCTTAGTTTATATAGATGATGTTATAAATTCATTTATTTCTATACTTGATAAAACATTGGATGTAAATAAATATTACTACGAAGTTAATAAGACTTTTAAAATTATTTTGGGAGAATTAGCAAAGATAATCTGTGAATTTAGAGCAATTAGAGAAACTTCTATAGTTCCAGACCTATCAAATGAGTTAATAAAAGACCTATATGCTACATATCTTTCTTATCTTGAGCCTGAAGATTTTATATATTCTGTAGAAACTAAAACTGATTCTCGTGGAACTCTCTTTGAACTCCTTAAATCCAGACAATTTGGACAAATTTTCATTTCAACCACAAAAGAAGGAATAGAAAGAGGAAACCATTACCATAATACGAAAATTGAAAAGTTTTGTGTAATAAAGGGTGAAGCCATCATAAGATTTAGGCATATTTTTAGCGATAGCATTATTTCATTTAATGTTACCGATAAAGAAATTAAAATAATTGATATTCCACCAGGATACACTCACTCCATTGAAAATGTAGGTAAAGAAGAGATGATTGTATTATTCTGGGCAGATGAAATATTTAATCCAGATAACCCCGACACTTATTACAAAAAGGTCAAGCAATGATTTCCTGTCATTCCCGACTTGATCGGGAATCCATCTTCTCTTTTTGTCATTCTGAAAGTGTGTCTTTTTGCACTCATACTGAAGAATCTCCGTGTCTACATTTTTTTGTCATTCCCTCTCTCCCCTCTCATTCCCAACTCGATTGGGAATCCATTATTCTCTTCCCTGTCATTCCCGAAATCTTTTATCGGGAATCCAGATCAATTTTTGTTTTTACAAGGTATTATAAAGTTATGAGATCCTTCGGTCGCAAAATATGCTCCCTCAGGAAGACAGCGAGAGTTGTCATTCCCATCCTTCTTTCTTGTCATTCTTGCATCTTTTTCTGTCATTCCTGCGAAAGCAGGAATCCATTCTTCTATTGGTATTCCTGGATTCCGCATCAAGTGCGGAATCACAAAGAAAGTGGTAACTGTCATTCCCAACTCGACTGGGAATCAACTCTTCTCCCCCCCTGTCATTCCCGAAATCTTTTATCGGGAATCCATTCTTCTCCCCTCTGTCATTCCCGAAATTTTTATCGGGAATCCATTCCTTTTAAAGAAGTGTAGAATATGAAAGTAGTCACCATAGTTGGCACTCGCCCTGAAATAATCCGCCTCTCAGCAACCATAAAAGCCTGTGATAAATATTTCAATCACATTTTAATTCACACAGGTCAAAACTACGACTATGAACTAAATGAAATATTCTTTAATGAATTAGACCTCCGAAAACCCGACTACTTTTTAAACACAGCAGAAAATAGTGAGAATTTAGGAGAAACAGTTGGTAATATAATAGCAAAATCATATTCTCTTCTCAAAGAGCTAAATCCAGATACTCTCCTTATATTAGGGGATACCAATAGTGCCCTAAGTGCTTATTCTGCAAAAAGGCTTAAAATCCCTATTTTTCACATGGAAGCAGGAAATAGATGCTTTGACCAAAATGTCCCTGAAGAACTTAATAGAAAAATAGTTGACCACATAAGTGATATTAACCTCTGTTATACAGAACATAGCAGGAGATACTTATTATCTGAAGGAATAAGAAAGGATTTTATCTTTGTAACAGGCTCCCCAATGCCCGAAGTATTATATAAATATAAAGAGAAGATTGAACAAAGCGACATATTAGAAGAGCTAAATTTAGAAAGGGGGAAATATATTCTTGTTAGTGCCCATAGAGAGGAGAACATTGATATAGAAGAGAATTTTATCTCTCTTATGAATTCTATAAATGCTGTGGCAGGTGAATTTAATTTACCAATCATCTATTCGACTCATCCGAGAAGCTTAAAAAGAATTAATGATAAAAACATAATATTTAATCCCTTAATACAAAACTTAAAACCTTTTGGTTTTTTTGCATATAACAAGCTTCAACAAAATGCATATTGTGTCCTTTCAGATAGTGGTACTCTTAGCGAGGAATCCTCTATACTAAACTTTCCAGCAGTTCTAATACGAACAAGCACTGAACGACCAGAGGTATTAGATAAAGGCTCTATTGTAATAGGTGGTATAAAACCAGATGATGTAATAAGTTCAATCAATCTTTCTGTAAAATCATTTGAAGAACAAAAAGAAAACATTAAACCTCTTGACTACTTTGATAAAAATGTTTCAATAAAAGTTATGAAAATAATCCAAAGTTATGCTAAAATAATTAACAAAGTGGTATGGGGAAAGAATTGAAGAGAAAATTTACTATTTTTATACAAAGTTTAAAAAAGTCCTTATTTAGTATTACCTAACAATGTTTTATAAATAACCAAAATAAAAAATGAGCGAGAAACCAATAATTTCGGTTATAGTGCCAGTTTATAATGTTGAAAAATATATTCTTGACCTTTTAAAATCTCTTTCAGCTCAAACCTTTAAAAACTTTGAATTAATTCTTGTTAACGATGGAACTAAGGATAACTCTATAGCAATTGCAGAGAACTATTTGAAAAAAACTGCCATTAATTACAAAATTATAAATCAAGAAAATAAAGGTACAGCATCTGCCAGAAATACTGGACTAAAATATGCAATAGGTGAGTGGATAGTAATGCCAGATTCGGATGATATATTAGATGTAGATTTTCTCGAAGAACTTTATACTACAGCAATTAAATATAATGCTGATATGACATTTTGTCTCTATCGAAATGCATACGATTATAATAATATATATGCGGATTATAATTGCGATAATTTCTCAATAAAAAGTGATATTATTAAATATAACAGAGAGGAGCTCTTTAATTCTTTCCTTATAAGAAAATTACCATTAATACCAACTGCATTATTAATAAAACATGAGTTAATTGTATGTAATAATCTATATTTTGAAGAAAAACAAATATTTGGAGAAGATCAACAATTTATCTGGAAATTAATACCATTTCTAAATAAAGCCTTACAAGTTACTAAACCAATGTATATTTATCGTGTTAGACCATTATCAAAAATGACAACCCCTAATATACTAAATATGATTCAAAGCTATTTTGTTTTTAAAAATACTCTTATAGCTTATTATAATAAAATAGATGATGAGATATCAGAGACTTTTTTAAAGTATGGTGTAGCAAGATTCGCTATTGCACTTTACCACACATCTGCACTAAAACATGATTATGAAGCATTTATTGATTTAATACGCTCAACAGAATATAAAAAAAATACAAAAAGATTAATAACCTTCCCTGATATAAAAATAAGAATTCTCGCCTCTATTCTTTACTTGTTTCCAAAATTGTTTTTTTCATTCTTTCATAAAGCACCTAAGATTTTCTCTAAATTTAATAGTAATAATTCCCTAAATCGCTCAAGAATAAATCAAAGTATGAGTTTTTAAAGATTATTATGAAGAATATTACATGTCAAAAAACAAAGAAGACATTAACTTTGAAATGGCAAATTAAGAGTTTCTTAGCTGAGAATATTGGTAGTATTCTGAATTTTATATTTCCATTTGACGGACCATTAGTTTTAAATTACCATGGAATTTTAGATGTTAACTCCCAATTAGATTATGAGACAGCAAATTATGTTTATTTTGATAAATTTAAGGAGCAAATAAACTTTTTAGAAGAGCAAAATTATAAATTTTTATCACTTGAAGAATTTTTAGAAAAATATAAAACTAGAAAACTTACAAAAAAAGATTGTCTTATTACTATTGATGATATTCCTCTATCATTCTTGCCAGGAGCTCATTATTTAATTGGTAAGAAGATTCCTTTTTCATTTTTTGTTTGTACCTCTTACAGTGATTCACCTAATAAAGGAAAGTGGATGAGTTGGGAGATTTTAAAAGAACTTGAAAAAAGTAAGTATGTATCATTTGCATCTCATGCAGATAGACATTTACCATTTGTTAAACTATCTAGTGCTGAAATAAAAAATGAGATTAGAAACAGTTTTAGTAAACTTAATCAACATTTATCAAATGTTTATAATTGCATTGCTCTACCATATGGGAACTATAATGGAAAAGTTTTATCTACAATTAGAGATCTGTCGGTTGATTTAATTTTCCTAACTGATGCAAAACTATCTAAAAATGCTAAGATTCGTTATAAAGTAATAACAAGAGTGCCTATTGGAGCATTTGATAATCTTGATACTTTTAAGATTAAAATTAGTGGAGCATACAGGTTCTTTTGATGATGATAGTTCACATTGAAGCTTATTATATGTCAAAATTAGGTTATCAGTTATCATATTTAGCTCCAATCCAAGCTGAAATGGGTAATGATGTAAAAATAATTTCATCAAATAGATTATGGATTGCAACGAAAAAATTTAAAGGAAATGAAATGTATTCAACTATCTACAAAAGTAGAATTATATCTCAAGGAATATACATTGAAAACGGGATAAAAACATATAGATTAACTTCATTAGAATACAAAACATATAATAAATTAATAGGATTAGAAGAGTTGCTCAAAAGATTAAAACCTGATGTTGTTTTTCTTCATCACTTTTTTCTAAATCCAAATCTTATTACTCTTATCAAAATGAAGAAAAAACTTAAATATAAACTGTTTGTTGACTCACATGTTGCTGATTATAACACAAATTTATATGATCATCCATTCAAAATTATTTACATGAATTATCTTAAATGTTTTTTAAAAGGAAAAATTCTTGAAAGTATCGATGGCTACTTTCCAGTGGGAAAATCTGAATATAATGTAATGGTTCGCGAGTTTCCTGAAATTAAAGAAAGAACAGAAATAATATCACTTGGAATTAATCGTAGGGTATTCAGATATGATGAATATGAGAGGAATATCCTTAGAGCTAAATTAGGACTCTTAAATGATGATGTTCTAATTTTATCCTCAGGAAAAATTCAGCCTTATAAACATTTAGAAACTTTGTTAAAAGCATTTTCAGAATTAACAAGAGGAATGTTAAATAAAAAAATTCTTTTAGCTCTTGTAGGTTCTGGTGAAAAAAATTATATCCAGGAACTTAAAAATCTAACAATATCTCTTGGAATTGCTGACAAGGTAATTTTCTCTGGATGGGTTCCTAATAATGAACTTTACAAATGGTTTTCTGCAGCTGATTTAGGAGTATGGATTTCAGGACCTACAATTTCATTAAGAGAAGCTACTGGATGTGATTTGCCCCTTTTAATACCTGACTATTGGAATAATGGTGAATCATCTGAAGAATTTGTAGATGAGGAGAATGGATGGAGATTTAAACTAAACGATTATAATGATCTTCTAAATAAAATGGAATTGTTAGTTTCAAATAATAATAAATTAATTGAAGCAGGTAAAAATGCTGTTAAAAAGGCTGAACAATTAGATTGGCGCAAAATTGCATTGAAGTATCAAGTTTGGTATGAAAAATAAAGAAATTTTGCTAAATAAAGAAGATCAAAACTTTGGTATTTGGCCTGCTTGTCAAACAGTAACTTTTCAGGAGGCAATTAGTTGCTCACTCCCTGTCATTGTGAAGCACTATTATGGAACTGAATATTTAACACAATACCAGAATGGATTTCAGCTATATTCAGATTCTGTTGAAGAGATTATTGAAAAGATAGAATTTTTGCTTTCCTACCCAGATGTGCTACAAGAAATGCGAGAAAGAGCACAAAAACTTGCTGAAAATATCCTATCATATGAACTAATAGCTAAGAAGAGCTTACAACCTCTTTATAAAAGGCATTATTTAACCAAAAACAGTTATGATGCTCGAACACGAACTGATAAAAATAAAAAAATAAGGAGTATTATTTAAAATTGAAATTAAGCTTAAGAGCTTCAGGTTAAATATGAGTGAGATTTTGCCTCATTTGGGAGGAGTAAGAGAATGTGAAAAGAAATAATATTTTATTTATATGTTTTCGACAAGCAATTTTAAATGATTTTAATAGCAGGCTTCTATGCAGATTAATTAATGAAGGTTATTATATAGATTACCTTAATTTTGAAGAATATTTGAATGATAATTATAGAAGACAATTTAGTCCTAAAAAAGTAAGGTTTATTCTTATAAATAAAAGCATGAGTAAATTTTTAATATTCCGTAAACTTTATAATGTTTTTCTTTCTATTTTTTTTATTATATTATTTATTATTTCTAATAGAAGTAATTATAAGTATATTTTTGCTATAGATTATCAATTCAACATTTTATTATTTCTATTAGAGTTTATTTTCTTATTAGAAAGAAAAAGAGTGTATATTCTGCAGGAAATGTACCAATATGCTCAATATCCTACTAAATATTCTAAATTTTTGCTAAAGTTAGATAGTTATTCTCAAAACTTTGCTATAGCAGTTATAAATAGAAATCAGCTAAGGGAAGATTTCGTAAACAAACTTAACCCTTTTATTTATAAAAAACACTTTACTGTAATGAATATAAATGACAACTTTAAGTATATTAGAAATAATGATAAAATAGAAAATGAGATAAAAATAATTTATGCAGGAGGTATACGAAAAGATTTCTTTAATTTCCTTATTACTATGTGCGAGTATCTACAGAAGGGAAATTTATCTTTTAATGTCTATGTTTATGGTTTCGATAATATTGAAATAGATAAATGGAGTAATCTTATTGATAAAAGATTTTCTCATCTAAAAAAATATTTATCTCTTAA
>JAGPKW010000107.1 GCA_018053685.1 Patescibacteria group bacterium | reverse complement strand
CCATCCACTCCTTATCATATATTTTATGAAAATTAATTATAGTATTCGGAAATACTTTCATTTTTATCTGTTAAATTATTTTTACATTCCATAATCGCCTTGAAGCATACATAAAAAGCTTTTATCAAAATTTATTGTAATCTGTTTAGAGCAAATAATAAAACCAATATTGGATTTTTTTCTTCTAACTAAGAAATATCCTCTCGCTGAATATTCAAGTTTAGGACAAAAAGAAGGAATAACCAAATTCATATCTTTATAATATGATAATAAGTTCTTTATTATATGTTTTGCATCCTCCATTAAATTTTTACTCCAATAATCTACGAGTATAACAATCTTTTTCCTCGGATCTTTATCAAGTATTAAAAAACCCTGTAATTCATTATGTTTGTATACATACAATATTTCTTTACTTTTACTAATCCATCTTAAATAGTTACTATCTCTGATATTTGTGTATAGGAAATCATTCCTATGTTCAACCCATAAATTATCAATTTTATCTTTAACATTATCAAGAGATTTGTTTTGTAATTGAATGTCTTTTCGGATAAAAATAGATAAATTAACTAAACTTTTAACTAGTATTTTACTGAAAAATGCAATGACTACCATTGGTGTTGATCTAAATATACTTTGGGGGTGTCCAAAATAATAATAAAATGATTTTGAAACAATGAACTCTTGTTGTTTAGTAGTGATAAGTAATTTCCTGACAAATGAGTTAGGGGTTGTATTAAACATAATGTAATCTTTTGTTATTTCTCTATGCTTTTCCCATATATCCATACTAAATTTTCTATATTCGGGTAATACTTTCCAAGATGAGCCGTTAATTACTATTTGAGGTTTACCCTCCCAAATCATTCTTGTTGGAAAATTACAAGTAATTCCAATTATTTTACCATCCACTTGAGCTATTACACCTCTTGGATGTCCATATTTATAAGCAGGATTTTCGTCCCACCATTGCCGTAATCTTATTATCCAAAATTCCTTTGTTTTACTATCATCAGAAAAAGTTGAGTAAAATGTAGCTATATTCTCATAATCATTATCTTCAATTTCTCTTATAATAATAACTTGATTCATTTTGCCGTATAACCGCCATCAATTATAATGTTACTGCCAGTAATCCACTTACTTTTATCAGATAAAAGAAAAATTACAATATTGGCTATATCTTCTGCTGTTCCAAAACCGAGAGGATATTCATTTAAGCGTTTATTTCTTTGTTCTTCTTCCATATTGGTCAATGCATTTTCAATCATTTTTGTCATTACAGTACCAGGTGAAACTAAATTAACTCTAATATGTTTTGGAGCTAATTCTAAAGCCATAGAATGCACACCGGATATTAATGCTCCCTTACTAGCAGAATAGCCAGTTAATCCAGGTCTGCCAACAACTCCCATAATTGAAGCTATAAAAACAAAAGATGAACCGTCATCTGACAAATAAGCTTTTTTTGAACATATCCGTGCTAATTCAAATCCAGCTATTGTATTAATATTAAATAAGTTTTGATAATTTTTAGGATTCATAGACCTGATAGGTAATGTTTGTTCTATACCTGCACAATGGCAAAAACCATTGAACTTTCCTATTTTTTCTTTTGCCCTGTCTATTACCGTTTCTATATTGTCAAAATCTGTTAGCTCTATAGATTCACAAATATATGTATTTGAATCCATATTTTTAGCAGTTTCCAAAAGAGCATCTTTATTTCTTGCTAATAATAAAAGTTTAGCTCCAAAGTTATTAGCTAAATGAGCAACAGCTCTTCCGATACCGGAACTTGCGCCTGTTATAATATAGGTCTTATTGCTTAAATTAATAAAATTTTCCATTACTATACTTCAACTATTCCACACATTTTACATCCAGATAGATTGGTTATTGCTGTCCCCCAAGAAAGACCTACGCCAAATCCAGATAGCAATACAATAATATTTTCATCAAGAATTGCATTCTGGAAATGATCTACTAATGTCAGAGGTATTGATACAGAACTAGTATTTCCATACTTTTCTATTGAATATAAGACCTTATCCCCGGGAATTTTAAATTTTTTTGCAATATGATTCGTTATAAATTTATTTGCTTGATGAGGTACAAAAAAAGTGATATTGTCCCAAGTCATTCCTGCTTCTTCTAATGTTTTTTTTATATCTTTAGGAACATCAGTTATCGTAAAATTAAATACAGCTTCCCCATCCATAAATCCCTGCTCATCAGATCTAATACTCCCATCCTGAAACACCTTCTCTTTAAGAGTTAATATAGAACTCGGATTTCTATATCCCCCACCGGGCATTATGATATATTTATACCCAGAACCTTTACTATTCATAGAGAAAGTAGTCGGATTAAAAAAAGAACTTTTTTCAATTATACAAGCTGAACCAGCATCGCCAAATAGCAAAGATGTAGCTTTATCTTTTGTTGAATAAGCTTTAGATTTGGTCTCTCCATTTAACAACAGCACTTTATTAATAGTAGATTGTGAAGCATATAAAAAAGCTATTTGAAGTCCATAAATAAACCCGGAACATCCAAGATTAATATCAAAAGCTCCTAAATTCTCTTTTAACCCAAGCTTATCAGCTAACATCATAGATGTAGGAGGAGTTCTATAATCAGGTGTTTGAGAAACAAATAACAATACATCAATATCATTTTTATTAATGTCAGTTTCGTTAAACAACTTTATAGCTGCTTCGTAACAAAGATCTGAAGAACAGATTTTATCATCTGCAAATCTCCTTTGTTCTATTCCTGTCATTTTTATTACCGTTTGAACTTCTTGTTCTGACATAAAATGAGTATAATCTTTATTATTTATTATCCTTTTAGGTATTGCAGCAGATATACTCGTAATTGATACATTATTGAAATGTAAATAACTCATTAAACCTTGTCCTTATTAGATTGAACATATTCAGCAACGGATTTTACAGTCCTTAATTGCCTGAAATCATCTATAGGTATAACAAGATTAAATTTATCATCAATAGCTGCTATTATAGCCAAATATGCTAAAGAATCCCATTCATCATACATTCTAAATTCATCATTAGGATTAATTTCATCTGGATTTTTTTCCAGAATTTCCTCAAAAAGATTGATAATTTGTTGTAACATTAATTTTCTCCTTGTTGTAATTATTTATCTTATTTTGTATCAAACATCTTTCCACTTTAATAAAGTTTTATAAATGCCCGTCCAGCTTAAGTTTCTGGATTTGAAATAGATTGCCCCACTATTATCTTGAAACAAAGGGACCAATTGAGTGAACATATTGATTTGATAATCTGCTTTTAAATTCTTTGCGCGTAGAGAGATAAGTTCTTG
>JAGPKW010000106.1 GCA_018053685.1 Patescibacteria group bacterium | reverse complement strand
CTCAATCTGTATGGTGTATTTTATAATTTTTAATATATTATGTCAATAACTACTCTTCACCAAACAGGCTTTTTAATTCATCTTCTGGATTTATTTTTTGTTTATTATTCGGAGATGTTATTAATCTATCTAATATATCTTTTTCTACAATATCTTTAGGTCTGCCATATTTTAATCTAGATAATTCTTTTATATATTTTGCTCTTTCCATATTTTCTTGTGAATATGGATTTCCATATATTTCCCAGTATTTTCTAGTTTCTAATGTAAAAGGTTTTGTTGGTGAATTATTTACTAATGTTTTAGTACATGCTATTCCGGAAGGCGCATTTTCTAGATCAAATCTAGAGAATACTGGTTCCATCTGTTTTTCCATGAACTCAGCATCTTCAGTAGAAATACGAAATGATATAATAGTCCCAGCATTACCAAATATAGCATCTTTTATTGTTGTATCATTGCCTTTTACTAATTGTGCAATAAACTGATTTGCAAGTATCAAGCCCAGTCCGTATTTACGAGCTTCTGCTAATATAGTTGTTATCGTTGGTGTTAAAAAATTTTGGCATTCATCTATATATAAAAAGAATGGTTGTCTTTCAGCTTCTGGCTGTTTTGTCCTTTCTAGTGCTGTTATAAGCAATCTCCCTGTCACAACTAATCCTAAAAGTTGTGCATTCATATCGCCTATCTCACCTTTTGCGAATTTGCATATTAATATTTTTTTTGTATTCATTATATCTGCAAAGTCTATAGTACTTTTTTGTTGTCCCACAATATTTCTCATAAAATCATTTTGTATAAATTGATTTAACTTGCTAGTTATATATGGGACGATATTTTCGAGAGCTGCTTCCCCGCCAGCCTTTTCAGCTTCTTTTGTCCAGAAATTTTTAATAATGGGATCTTTACACCTAGAAAGTTTCATATGTCTAAATTCCCTATCAGACATTACTCTAGGTATTTCCACCATTGTATTGCCAGAGGCTGGATCTTCCATATTTAATGCTAAAGCATTTTTTGTATAATATTCAAACATTGGACCACCTATCTGTTCTTTATCATACATTGTATAAATCATATCTATAAATTGATTTATTATCAAAGTTTTTTGTTCAGGAACATTTTCGTCAAATTCATATAAATTTAGCCCTATTGGTCTTTCCAAGTCTGATGGATCAAAGAATATAACATCTTGAGCTCTTTCTTTTGGTATATAGGATAGGACATTATCTGCAAAATCCCCATGAGGATCTATTATGCCTACGCCATTACCAGCTAGAATATCTTGTATTGCTAAATCTTTTAATAAATTTGTTTTACCAGTCCCAGATTTACCCAATATATAAAAATGCCTTAGTCTATCAGTTTCTGAGACTTTAATTGTTTTAGTAGTACCACTATATGTATTATAACCTAGGATTATTCCATCTTGTGGACAAGAAAATATAGCTGGTGCTGTTCTACATAATAGCCAGTCTATATTTGGAATTTCAGTACCTGGGAGAGGTAAATGAAATAATGTTATTAATTCATCAGAAGTTAAAACAAAGCTTTTTGATTCATTAAATCTTCTATATATAATATTACTAATTAGCTTTCTTTGCCCACCACCTTTAGGTATACTAAATTTAAATGAATTTAATAATCCATAATGGCCATATTGTGAGAAATAATCAATTATATCTGTCATTTTATTTTTCAAGACTTTTTTGTCTTTATCTTTTGTTGAGAGTAGAACTCTTAAATTAACGTCCATACCTGGTTTGCTAATTTTATTTTCTATAGCACGCAAAAGTTCTTCTTCTGCTGGGGTTAGCTTATGTATATTATTTTGTGAATTTTTATTTGGATAGCCGTTTGCATAATCAATAAAACCCTTCATTGATTTTAAAATCTTAGAAGATGCATGTTCCTTTAATACTACTTCTATATTTTTTCCACTATTTAAGTCAGATATTATTTTTTTGCCAAAGTTTCTCCAAGAAGAATAAGAGGATCTTAATACTAATTGTATAACAGCGCTATCTCCTTTTACAAATTTTGATATTGAATTTAATAATATATCTAATGGATCTGTTTCAAAATTTTGGTAAGTTTTTAAGGGGATGTTATAGTTTTTAGATAATATTGCTTCACATGCTATCGTTGTATTATCTTTGGAAAAAATATTATAGTCATTAACTTCTTCTATGAAAGAATCTGGCCAGGTTGTTATTATTTGTTGTCTAATTAATGTATCTAGCTTTTCTGGTAAAGAGAAATAAAAAGAAATGAGATCATTATTTCCGTTAACTATTTCTATACAAAAATGATCATTTCTTCCTATAAAAAATCTTTTTAAGTTATCTTTAATGCTTTTTTCATTTGAATATTCAGGGTCTATGCTTGCTATGTTATAAAAAAATAATTCTAAACCAGATAAAATTTGTTTTATTTCTTTTTTATTATTTTCATCTGTAGATTTTCTGTTATTTGGGATTGATACTTTATATAATTTTTGAGAAAAAGAATTTTTTGTTTGATAATATCTATTTAATGTTTTTCTAATTTTTATAGTGATAAATATTATTACCAATAATATTATTATAGATAGTAAAATAGCGTCTAAAGGTATTTGGGCGTTTATTTTATCATAAAAATACTTTATATATTTAAAGCCTATTAATATATTATTCATGATATTTTTATTTTGATTATATTTTCTACTTTATTTTTTACCATTTTTTCTGTATACCCATAATCAGAAAAGCCCAATTTAAATATTAATTTTCTTATTAATTCAAAAATTTTATTTATCCCCTTTACTATATTGTCTTTTAAAGTTAGTAAAATATCTGATATTTTTACTGATGTTTTTTTTAACTCCTTTTCAAATACCTTTTGTTTTTTTATAGGCATAGATTCATATACTTCTTTTACACCATCATCTAATATTATATCTTGTATCTTTTGTATATAAATATCAGATTGTGATTGAGCATTTTGAGTTTCTTCTATAATTTTATTTTCTGTTATATCTTCTGCCTTATTTTTTTCTTTGTAATTTTCATTTAATTTTGCTTTTACATCAATATTCTCATTAATATTTTCTATATTAATTTCACTAATGTTTTCTTTGTTCTCTGGCTTATTAATATTTTCTTTATTGTTTTTAAAATTATTTATATTATTTACCATGATATTTTATTATTTTTATTTATTTTATCATAAAAATACATAAATGGGTATTGATTTACCTGTTTTTATATGTTATTATATTTATCATGTTTTGGCCTTATCGTATAGTGGTTAGTACTCCAGGTTTTCATCCTGGCAACAGGGGTTCGATTCCCCTTAAGGCTACCAATTAAATATATAGTAAGTTT
>JAGPKW010000105.1 GCA_018053685.1 Patescibacteria group bacterium | reverse complement strand
CTTGGGATGTCTTCTTATGAGCTATCAGATAAAGAAAGAGGATTTAGTTTTTCTGGTAAACAGCCTTTAAATATGTCATTTAGTGGTAATGAAAAACATAATGCAGAGTATGTTATCAACAGTTACACAGTAAAGCAGTTGGATGATATAATAAGAAATTGGGGAGACGAGAAAGATTCATATAAGATAGCTACCGAGATCATAAAATATAGGAAGAATAAGCCAATTAGGACTACGGATGAACTTGTTTATATAATTTGTAAAGCCAAAAATTGTTTAGATTATTTAGCTGGGAAAAATAAGTGGAGATATAAAATTCATCCAGCAACAAAGACTTTCCAGGCTATAAGAATGGAAGTTAACGATGAAATAAATAATTTAAAAAAAGTTTTAGAAGATGGAATTAATGTTTTAAGTAGTAGAGGTAGAATGGTTATTATTACATTTCATTCCGTAGAAGATAGAATAGTAAAAAATTATTTTAATAGAGAAAGTAAAGACTGTATATGTGACCCAGATATTCCTATATGTGTATGTAATCATAAAAAAACAGTAAAAATAATTAATAAAAAACCTATAGTCCCAAGCAGAGAGGAAGTAGAGTCTAATCCTAGAAGTAGAAGTGCAAAGCTAAGAATTATAGAAAAGATATAATAATATGAAACCTAATCAACAAGTAATACAATATAAGAAAAATTTAAACAAACAGGTAAAAGCACTTATAGTATTGGGTTTGTCTATAATTATTTGTTTCTTTATATATATTTCTCAGATTGCAATTATATCTAGTAAAGGGTTTATCATTACTGAATTAGAAAAAAAGATGTCTACCCTAGAAGATCAAAATAAAGTATTAACATTAGAATTAACAAATGTTAAGGAAATATCAAATTTAGAAGAATATAGTAAAGAGAAGAAGATGGTAAATATTGATAAGATCAATTATATTTCATTAACATCCAATGTAGCTATGAAGTAAATTGGTTTGTTATTTAATATTTTTGATAAAATATTAAATAACAAGCTAATTTATAATAAATAATATTATAGTTGATAGATTAGCTCGCGTTTGTCGTGCCTATAAAAAACCCTAGTGCCTTTAAGGGTTTTTTATTTTTGCTATAATGTATAAATAATATAAAAATATGATAAGAAGGAAAAGCAATAAAAAAAAGCATAACAGTTTAGAAGATAAATTTAATATTAATAGGATAAATGTATTGAAGATACTACTTATTTTTGAATTCATATTAATTATAGGGAAATTATTTTTTATACAGGTTGTAAATCATGATTATTACATAGCTGAGGCTGATATCTATCAGAATGAAAACAATATAATTCATGCAAGTAGAGGTGAAATATATTTATTACCTGACCAGCATAATGATATTAATGCTTTAATTGATCCAAATAATAATATTAATTTAAATAATTTAAATAAAATCGTAAGTAATATATATAAATACAATTTAATAGCGGATCCGGCAAGCATTTCAGACTTTGACACAATGTCTAGATATTTATCTAGTATATTAAAGGCTGATAGCAATTTGATTCATAATAAATTAGTAGAAGTTAATAATATAAATAGTTTAACAGAGAAAATATTGGAGTTAGCATTTCCTGACATATATAAATATAAAGTTGATGAGGATAGGCAAAATAGCTTTGAAGCTCAGAAGAAAGATCTGGAATATATAATTAATACAACTAAATATAAATCAACAAAAACTAAAAATCAACAAAAACTTAGCCAATTGTTAAGTGAATATAAATTTGATGATGAGACATTAAAAGGTATTGGAACATTAAAAGCAGAAAGATTGAAATTAATAGAGAAACTTGGCAAGGTAAATGATAGATATGAAATTATACAGAAGAATTTAGATGAAGATACAAAAAATAATATAGTCAATTATTTATCAAGTTTATATTTAGAGGCGTTTAAATCTTTTATAGATTATTCTGATAAAAGTAGTGCTGAGGTTAAAGAAAATCAATTAATAGATTTTTTTAATAGATTTTTTAGTTTTGAAACAGAAGATGCTAGATTATATGCTGATGGGAATCTTTTTGGACAAATAACGGGTTTTCTAGGGCAGAATGATAAGGGTAATAAAATTGGACAATATGGAATAGAGGGATATTATGAAAAAGAATTAAAAGGCATAGATGGAGAAATTAGGGGTAAATATGATGCATCTGGTAAGTTAATAGCTACATCTCAAAGATATTTAAAGGAAGCAGAAGATGGTAATGATATAATTTTGACAATTGATAGGTCAATACAATATATGGCATGTAAGATATTAGAAGAAGGAGTTAAACAATATGGAGCTCAAGATGGGTCAATATCTGTAATGGACCCAAACACAGGTGAAGTTTTGGCAATGTGTAATTATCCAAATTTCGATCCAAATAAATATAGTGAAATAGAGGATATAAGAGTATATCAAAATCCTATAGTTGCAGATCAGATAGAATTTGGATCAATATTTAAGGCTATTACAATGTCAGCTGGTATTGATTCTGGAGCTGTTACGCCAGAAACAAGATATAATGATACTGGTTGTATAAAAGAACCTGATTGGCAAAAACAGATCTGTAATGCAAATTCGTCAACTTATAGTACAGGAAGATCAACAACAGTATTAGAAGCTTTAGAAAAATCATTAAATGTTGGTGCATATTTTGTTGCTAAACAAGTCGGTGGGGGAAAATATAAAGAATATGTAACTAATTTTGGTTTTGGGCAGAAGACTGGTATAGAAGATTTAAATGAAGCTAAGGGTGATATAAGGAATTTAGATAAGACAGAATATAAAAAAGGAGGTAGCCTTTATTTAGCTAATGCTTCTTTTGGCCAGGGTATTGCAATAACACAGATACAATTTATGTCAGCTTTCTCTGCAATTATAAATGGAGGTAAATTAATTAAGCCACATCTTACTAAGGCAATAGTGGATAATGGTAAAGTTAAAGTTATAGAACCAGAAGTTATAAGACAAGTTATATCCGAAAAATCATCGACTACTATGAGAGGAATGTTAGCATCTGTTACTGAAAAAGGTTATTCTAAGGCAGCACAAGTTCCTGGATATTATATAGGTGGTAAAACAGGAACTTCTCAATTAGCAGAGAATGGCATTTATACAGATAAAACTATGCAGTCATTTATTGGTTTTGGACCAGTTTCAGATCCAAAATTTGTTGCTATGATTAAATTAAATAATCCAGAGACAGCATTTGCTTCTACATCGTGTACTCCAATGTTTTCTAAATTAGCACAATTTCTTTTTGATTACTATCAAATACCGCCAGATAGGAAATAAAATTATGTTTACAATACAAATATATAAAAATAGCACAACACAAGACATACAAGAG
>JAGPKW010000104.1 GCA_018053685.1 Patescibacteria group bacterium | reverse complement strand
TTCAATGTAGATTAAAAAAATAAATTTTTCATACTATTTTTTCCCACTCACTACTTTCGCACACATTTTCTATCACTTCTATATCATCAGCAGATAGACCGTACAGCTCATAGAACTTTTGATTTATCTCATTTTCTCTGCTTTTGATTAGATTTTTGTAAAAGTCTATCTGATGTGGTAGCTGGCAAAATTCAATAAGTTTGATTGATTGTATAAAATTTACAGTTGAGTTTTGGTTTTATAAAAAATTTTTTAATTTAGCCAAAATATAAAATAATTGGTATGGAAAATAAAAATTCAGACATTACATTTATAACCAATGAAGAAGGGCGAAAACTAAGAGATAGGTTTAATAATTTAATAAAAGATTGTCAGGCATTTTATTCTTTATCTGGATATTTCTACTTGAGCGGATTTCATCAAATATATAAATCATTGGAAAATGTAGATAAAGTGAAAATACTTATAGGTATTGGTACTGATAAAAAAACTTTTAATGTAATAGATAAAAGCGATAGTGAGATGGTTGAATTTCATTCTGATTCTGCTATCAAGGATAAATCGGAGCAATTAGTTTTGGAGGAGTTAGAAAATTCTGAAGATAGCAAAGAAATAGAACTTTCTATTAAAAAATTTGTAGAATGGATACAGAATGGTAAATTAGAGATTAAAGCCTATCCATCCAAAAAAATACATTCAAAATTATATATTTTTACTTTTAAAAATGATGATAGAGATAAAGGTAGAGTGATAACAGGCTCCAGCAACCTTACACAAGCTGGTTTAGTAGATAATTTAGAATTTAATGTAGAGTTAAAAAATAGTAGTGATTATGAATTTGCGTTGAATAAATTTAATGAATTGTGGCAGCACGCAGTTGATTTGAATGAGAACTTTGTCCTAAATATTAATCATAAAACATGGCTAAAAGATGATATTACACCTTATGAACTTTATTTAAAGTTTTTATATGAATATTTCAAAGATGAACTAAATGTATCATCTGAAGTTTTTAATAATTATGTGCCTCAAGATTTTAAGAAATTTAAGTATCAAGAGCAAGCAGTCTTAAATGCTAAAAGAATATTAAATGAATACGGAGGGGTTTTTCTATCTGATGTAGTAGGATTAGGTAAAACATACATCGCAGCTATGCTAGCTGGTCAACTAGATGGTAGAACTATGGTGCTAGCACCACCTTCACTTATTAATAGAAATAATCCAGGCTCCTGGCCAAATGTATTTCATGATTTTAATATACCTGCGGATTTCATTTCTATTGGCAATTTAGATGAAGCTAAAAGAGTAAGTAAAAATAGAGACTTCAAAAATATTATCATAGATGAGGCTCATCGCTTTAGAAATGAAAATACTATTAGTTATGAAAAATTAGCTGAAATTTGCCGTGGTAAAAGAGTAATTCTGGTTACTGCTACGCCATTTAATAATTCACCTAAAGATTTATTATCGCTAATTAAACTATTTCAAAATGTAAAAAATAGTAATATCCCTGGTACAAAAGACTTAGACAGTTTCTTTAATAATCTTGAAAAAAAACTTCCTAAAATTGAAAGACAAAACAATGTAAAAGAATATATACAAATTATCCAATCTAATGCTACTGAGATAAGAAATAAGGTTTTGAAATACATAATGATAAGGCGTACGAGATCTGAAATAGAAAAATATTATGCAGATGACCTCAAACAAAATAATATCAAATTCCCTGAAATAGAAAAACCACAGCCACTTTATTATTTATTAAATGATGATGAGGATAAAATATTTGATGATACATTGAGAGAAATAACTCAGAATTTCAAATATGCTAGATATACACCATTACTATATTTAAAAGAAGGTTTAACAGATAGAAAGGCTCAATCTCAAAAAAATATGGGTAGTTTTATGAAAATTCTTCTTGTCAAACGACTCGAAAGTAGTTTTTATGCATTTAAACAAACTATAGATAGATTTATAAAATCTTATGAAAATTTTATAAAAGCATTTAATAATAATGGGAATGTTTTTATTAGTAAAAAACATATCAAAAAAATATTAGAATATGTGGATAGTGATAATTATGATGAAATAAATAAAATTTTAGAAGAAGGCGATGCCGAGCAATATAGCATTAATGAATTCTCATCAGATTTTTTAAATGATTTGAATAATGATCTACAAATATTAAAAAAAATTAAATACAACTGGTCAAAAATCAATCGTGATCCCAAACTAGATACTCTTATTGAAAATATAATAAAAAATGATATTTTAAAAAATAACAAGATTATCTTATTCACAGAGTCTAAAGAGACTGCCGAATATTTAGCAGAAAATATTAATAATAAATTAAATAGCAAGGCATTACTATTTCATGGCAATTCACCGGAAAATATAAAAGATGAAGTAATCAAAAACTTTGATGCTAATCAAAAAGATAAAAAAGATGATTACCAAATATTAATATCTACCGATGTATTGTCAGAAGGTGTAAATCTACATAGAGCCAATGTAGTCATTAATTATGATATTCCGTGGAATCCTACTAAACTTATACAGAGAATAGGCAGAATAAATCGTGTAGATACTCCTTTTGATAAAATTTATACTTTTAACTTTTTCCCCACTAAACAAGCAGAAAAAGAAATAAACTTAGAAGCAATAGCACGTTCTAAGATAGAGGCTTTTCTGACTTTGCTTGGTGGCGATAGCAGCATACTCACTGAAGGTGAACCTGTTTATTCTCATGAACTATTTGATAAGTTGACTTCTAAAGACATATTAATAGATAGCGAACAAGGTGATAATGAACTTAAATATCTAAAGGTTATAGAAGATATTATGAAAAATCATCCTGACCTTTTTGATAAAATTAAAAAATTACCTAAAAAAGCTCGCTCAGCTAAAAAAGCTCCTAATATTAATATTGATAATTTTGAATTCAGTGATGATGCTTTACTAACTTTCTTTAGAAAAGATAAACTAATGAAATTTTTTATTACCAATATTAATAGTGAATCACTAGAATTAGATTTTATGACATCTGCTAGCATATTAGAGAGCCAGCAAAATGAGCCTAAATTGTCTTTAAATTTAGATAAGTATTATGCTATGCTGCATAAAAATAAATCTGCTTTTGATTATGATGAACATCATGAAGACTCAACATCTAAAGGTATATCTGGCAATTATTATAAGCTTTTTAGAATTATCAAAACTATTCGTGATAAGAATGAACAAATCCCTAATGAATATGCATCAGACTTAAGCAACTTATTATATAAAATATTAGAAAAAGCAATACCTTCCAAAACTGTTTATAAATTACTAAAAGAATTAAATAAACTTGGCAATAATATCTTTGATCTCACACAAGTAATGAATATTCTAA
>JAGPKW010000103.1 GCA_018053685.1 Patescibacteria group bacterium | reverse complement strand
TTAAAACATAATTATTTTGTTTTTCTCCAAGACTTGTGTTAGATAAATGAGTCCTTCTAAAAATTGGTGTAAGTATATTATAAAATCTATAACAAGAATTTTGAATAGTACCATCTGGATAAAATAACTTGGGAGCAAGTATACCTATATCTTTATTCCTTTCCATGAAATCAAACATTGATGATAAAGAATAACTATTTGGTATAACATCAGTATTTAATGGAATAATATATTTTCCATTTGCATATTTTGCTCCCAAATTAATACCACCACCATATCCTAGATTATTTTTAGATAATATCAAGGTTAAATTTTTGATATTATATTCATTAATTGTATTCTTTATAAAATCTCTATCTTTAGACCCATTCTCAACTATTATAATCTCATATTTTATCCTTTCTTGGAGCTTAGAGAATGCTTCAAGTTGGTTTTTTAGAAAATTTAATGAATTATAGTTTATAATTATAGCAGAAACATCAAACGAATAATTTTTTGCAATAATTTGTTTGCTATTTGTATCTATTCTCTCCTCTTCCATCTTATCATTTGTTTTTCTATCCACCCATAATATCATTAATATTGATGATGTTGTTAAGATTACAAGAGTTATCATTTTTTCTTTTGTCCCAGACATTAGTCCTATTCCACCAAAGAATATAGTTATAATATATAAGGTAACTGTAATTTGTTTGTCATTTAGGCCAAGTTTTTTTAATTTAAAATGTAAGTGCCTTCTATCTCCTTCAAATGGTGATGAACCACTAGATATTCTTGAAATTATAACAATTAATGCATCTAATATAGGTAAAGCTAGTATAAGTAATGTTATAGCTATTTTCCCACCAGCTATTATTGCAAGTGTTCCAAGCAGAAATCCAGCTATAGTGCTACCACTTTCACCCAAAAATATTTTTGCTGGATTGAAATTAAATATTAAAAATCCTAAGAAAGAACCTGAAATTATAAAACAAAGGATAGCTGTATCTGGCTGATGTACAATATCACCTAAGCATAAAAATCCTAAAATTAAAGTTCCGATTGCAGTTATTCCAGCAACCAATCCGTCTATGCCGTCTAAAAGTTTTGTTGTATAAGTAGTTCCAAGTAACCAAATAAAAGTAAAAATATCAGCAAACAAAGTTAAAAATGCAGGGATGCCAAATATTGTAAAAAGATGTATTTTAATTTGATCTAATCTAATAAGTCCCCCGAATGGATTTGTAATATAGTTCACCCCAATTCCAGACGATATTACTGCTATTATAGCTAGCATTGGGAATAATATTTGATATTTAGGTTTTAAATCAAAAATATCATCTAATAATCCCCCAATCATTAATATTATTATTCCAATAATTAAGCCTATTAATCTTTTATCTTTAATATATCCCCCAGGTATGCCATGGTAAAAAATGAAATAAAGAGCAATTATAATTAATATAGATAAACCTACAGCTAAACCGCCCATTAACGGAGTTGGTTTATTGTGTTTATGCCTATCTCTAGGAACGTCAACAATATTCAATTTTTTAGCTAATTTTATAACAAAATAAGTCAATATTATAGATAAAAAAAATCCAGTAAGTAATGGTAATAGAAATGATTGGAACATTTATGTTGTTTATTATTTTTGTATAATATTAATCTAAAGTTATAAAGTTATCAATAGATAGAATTATTGCTTATCTAAATAATTTTGTAATATTATCATGGCTGCTATATCATCTACTCTTCTTTTTTTATTATTAGATAAGCTATTTGCACTTTTAGTAGTAAATCTTTCATCTATTGTAATTATTGGAATATCTATCTTATTTTCTATAAGTTTTATAAAGTTATTTATTATATCTGTTTGCTTTGTATTTTTGCCAGATAAACCTATTGGGAGCCCAATAAGTAGCAATTCTATATTTTCTTCTGAGATAATGTCTAATATTTCTGATATTACAAAATTATTCCCATTATTCTTTATAATAGAAAAAGGTAATGCAATTTTTATTTCAGTACTACCTTTCGCTACTCCAATTCTCTTTTCTCCATAATCTAATGCTAATATATTCATTATTTTTCATTATTCATTTTAGTTAATCTCACCGCTCCATTTTTTGTTATTAATATAGTATCTTCAAATCTAGCAGATAGACTTTTATCAGCAGTTTTTACATCCCATCCTTTTGTTTTTACTCTGTAATCCCCATAATTTACCATTGGCTCTATACAGAAAACCATACCTTCTTGTAGAACAAAATCATTTCCATTAATGTAGTAGTTTGGAACTTCTGGGTCTTCGTGCATTTGCTCTCCTATAAAGTGTCCAACATAATCTCTTACAACTGAACAATTATTTTTTTCAACATATTCTTGTATAGCATATCCAATATCATTTAAGGTGTTGCCAGCTCTTGCCTTATCTAATCCTTTAAAAAAGGCCTCTCTTGTCACTCTTATAAGTTTTTTTGCTTTGTTACTGATTTTCCCTATTCCTATTGTTCTAGACATATCTGAAAATGCTTTATTATATTCTATAACAACGTCTATATCTACAATATCACCATTTTTTAATATTTTATTTTTTCTAGGAATTCCATGTGTGACCTCTTCATTAACAGATATGCAAGAGCATGCTGGAAATCCATAAAATCCTTTGCATGATGGTATCGCACCGTTTTCTATTATTTTTTTTTCTATAATTTCATCTATTTCTTTTGTAGACATACCAGCTTTAACCCGTGGGAGCACAAACTCTAATATAGAAGCCAATATTCTTGACGCTTCTCTTATTCTTTCTATTTGTTCTTTTGTTTTTACTTCTGCCATTATTTAAATATATTATCTATCTTTTCATGGAATTCTTCAATTTTTTCATTCTCTGGATTAATTTCTTCTAATTTATTTAACATTTTTTCAGCAATAAATTTATTTTTTAAGTTTATATTACATTCAATTAATAGATCTAATAATTTAGGATTATTTTCATCGTAAATAATTAAATCATTTAATATTTCTAAGCTTTTTTTATAATTTCCATCGTTAAAATAATATTCTGCTATTTTTGTTTTGTATTTTATTATTTTTTGCATCTTCTCTTGGTCTATATTTTTCTTTTTATTTCTTTTTAATATTGTGATTATATATTCATATGTTTCTATGACCTTTTGTGTATCATTTTTTTCAGAATATATATAAGCTAGCTTATCTAATATATCTATATTATCTTTCTCTTTTTTAAATAAAGCAAAACAGATATTTTCTGCATTAGTTAAGTCATTATTTTTTATATTATTATTAGCTTCTTCTAATAGTTTTTGTATATTTTCTTTATTATTTTTTTTATTTCTAGAGAACTTATTTATTTGTTCTAGAATCTCATTTTGTTTTATCTTATTCTCTA
>JAGPKW010000007.1 GCA_018053685.1 Patescibacteria group bacterium | reverse complement strand
GGCAAAACCGATGCTGCAACCCAAGCCGACCCGTCCCAAATTTCCCAAATTGCTAAGGTGTCGGCATTTCCATTTGATATTGCTTTATAAGTTGCCATATCTTAACCTCCATAATTTTCAACTATCAAATCTTCTAAATCAGAAATAAACTTTGTGTCTTTTTCTGTCATTTGATTGTAATTGATGACTTTTATAATTGTACTTTCATCTTCTTTTGTACAGTTAATAACTAATTGTTGATTACCTGTTTCCAAGTCTTTGTCGATTTTAACGATAATTTGTTTCATATTTTCTATACTTTTCAATTTTTAAATTTATAAATTATATCTGTTTGACCATGCTACATTAGAGAATGTTTGTAATGATACAACATCTCCTTCTGGATTACTAATTTGCTTCATAATACTCCAGCTTTCATCTGTTTCTTCTGTTCCTTCAATAGCAATACCTATATAAACAGTATATTCATTCCATATAATATCTGCTTTTTTAATATATGATATATGCGATTGTATCTGTGTAACATAATTAGCTAAAATATTAAAAACTTCATTAATGTTAATATTATTGTCTATAACTAATCCATTATTATCAATTTGCTCTCCTGTGTATAGAAAACATTCTGCATTATAATATTCAGTACAAACTTTTTTAGTACATGGTTCTGGTGCTTCTAAACAGTCTTCTGACATTATAGGCTTACAAGGATGGCAATATGAATTGTTATATGTCATAACTACATTCTTTCATTAACATTAGTCTTTTGGATATTATATTGATTTAAAGATTCTATATTACCAGATAATATAGATGCTGTATCATGCAATAATATCTCTATAATATCATCTTTAAATTCACATTCTTGTTCTATAGTAGGTGTTCCTCCTAATGATAAATCAAAACATTCTATATGCTTAACTCTTTTAGGATTTCTATAATATACCAATTTTACTTCTTGAATCTCAAATTCATTATTGGTATATATTCTTATTTTATTACCTTGTAAAGTACAAAATGTTTCTCCCCATTCAATACTTGGTTTTTTAAATTCATCAACAAGTATATCTTCAACATCAGCAACTTGTTCTAAATGAATTTTTAAAGGTCTTTTAGGACAACACTCCATTAAAGAATTAGCTTTAACTCTTTTAAACTGATTATAATCTTCTGGCAGAGTATCTATAGATTCATAATATCTATCTTTCTTTTCCATATCAATATCTACTGTTGTAAGTAGTATCTCTAAATCATCAATATTTATTTTTGATGCTTCATCTCCTTGTCTTCTTAGATTATAACCAGAGAGTTGCTTCCTTACAAAATCAAGCTGTGCTTTATTGAATGCTGACATTATTTGCCAACATTCAATATTATCATAATCAGCACTATCTAACTTATTTAGATATTCTTTAATTCTTACTATAATTTCTTTGTTGCTCATTTATTCTATCCAAAGTTTTTCAACATAATTCATTATTTGATGCATTATATCTTCATTCAATGGATTTTTTAAATATTCAACAACTTCTGATGGATTTTTACCTAACATAGTATTTGATCTTAAATGATAGATATTACCATCTCCTTTCAATCCAATCAAATTATAATATGTAGCATCTTTTACTATAGCTCTTAATTTTAATGTTTCAAAATCTAAATTTACAACATCTAAAAATTCTTTTGCAGCTTTTCTCTTGTTAGTTTCTACACCATAACCATTGATGTAATTATCCATATTATCATAATATACATCATTAGGTGTGTTCTTTTTATACTGTGCTGAATTGGCATCTATAACTTTACATACTAAGAATAATTTATCTATATTAGTTTCATATAGTTTATTCAACTCTGCTAATGCTTTATTTCTTACTTTCTTCAATTCAGTTTTAGTTGTTACAGAATCTTCTAATTTATCTAAATAAAACTTTACCCCTTTAGATGATTTTCTTATAACATCTTCTAATGATGTTGCTATCAATGAGAATCCACCAGCTTCTATAGCTTTTAGTTTTATTAAATCATAAATATCATTTACAGGATCTAAATATATAGGAGAATTACTCAATTTTATTGTTATAGATTCCCAAAAATCATAATTATTAACTCTTGCTGTTTCTACTTTATCCCAAAAGTTCTTATCTTTAGGATCTATGTTATTACCAAAATATCTTTCAATTTTAGCAACACATTCTCTAATGTCTTTAATTTTAGCCTCCTTTTCATCTATAGGTAATGCTTGTACTTCTGGAGCAAATTCATTTAATCCTGTTATATATCTCTTTTTGCCATTACCTGTTGGATCTAAATACATTATGCTTTCTTCTTGTGATGTCCCTTCAAATAATGCTAAACCATAATTTTCTAATCCCATATTTGCTATATTAGGATCTGAATAAGGTTTAATAGATATTAAACTATTCATTTTTAATGAATTGCTTTGTTCAATTTTTTCAATTTTAGTTTCCATTTTATTTTTCTTCTTTTAAATTTATTATTAAAAATAGAAGGGTATATTTCAACCCTTCTATACATATACATTTTACATTTTATAAACTACCACCTGTAATAGGATTTCTCATAACAAATTTTAACACTTTAGTTGGATCTTTAACCCATATTGCTGGATACATTTGAGACATAAATACTCTGTATCCATTGAAGTTTCCACTTGATTGGAAACCACTAGATCTACCTAAGTAATCCATAGTACCATTTTGATACCATAGTCTTAATCCCATATCAGTTTTTCTCTTTAATAAATAGATGTTATCATTCTTGCCATCTGTTATGTCAAATACCATAAAGGTATAACTTGACAATGGATAACCATCAATTATTGGATTTTCAATGTCGTTAGTATGTACATTATCAAAAGATGGATTTAACACAAACTTAACATTTGCTAAGAATGGAATAGTATAGCTTGTGAATGAAAAACCATAATGCAAGTCCATTGCATTAGTACCACTTATACCATTTAAACCACTCTTATCAAGATTTACTGATAAGCCTGTACCAAGAGCTTCTTTTTTAATTGCCTCATTAACAAGTCTCATTCCTGCCATTCCTGTTTGAACAATAATAGTTCTTTTTGGATCTGGACCATCAAACTCAACTTTTCCTTGATAGAAATTATTAAGTTCTGTTTGGAACATATCTAATGAGAATGAATGTTTAGAGAAGATCTTTTTGAATGAGTTATTTAATTGTTGCCACAAACCTGCTGTCATTCTTATTTTATCTGGTCCATCTTGCTCAACAATTCCACCTTTACCCCACATCAAATATCTCTCAATATCTTTACTAATTTTAACAATAGAAGCATTTTCTAACTTAGTTACAAAACTTCTTGTTAATGTTCCATTATTTAGTGCTTTTTTAACATAAGATTTTCCTTTCTTTTGTACCAAATCTTCTAAACTAGTTATTGATGGATCTAGATTGTTATCAAAATTTCTCCAAATTTCATTGATAATAAGATTACCATCTGTAGTCATCCCTTTCTTTAAGATAAGGTCTGCTCTACTTGAAATGCTGTAGTGTGCATGTGCTTCTGCTGTTCCAACATAGTTATAGAACTCTCTGTATCCTGTTTCAACATCTCCAATGTCAGAAAATCTTTCTCCATATTCTCCTCTTGCAGAACCAACTCTTTCTATTTTAGTTCCTGGTTTCAAAAACTGTTTATCTAAGAATTGCCCTTTTGGAAGCTGAACAGTATAAATAAAACCATCAGTAGAAGGAAGAATATCTTCTGCTGTGATATACATTTCAAGACCATTATACTTATCATAAGTAATGAAGTCTCCATGTCCAAAAGCTCTTTTGTTAAGTTTAATTTTAAATGTTGCACCGCCTTCTCCTAAATTAGTAGTTAGAGGTTCTACATCTTCAACAATGTATGGTAAATCTGATACAATAGGATGTTTCCATGTATATTTACCATCAGGATGATCTACTTCAATGATGTTCTTACCACCGAAGTTTGAAAATTGATACAAGGGCATTTCTACTTTTTGAGCCATTGCCCACAAATCTACTACCCCCAAATCATGTGGAGTTGCTTGTTTAAGCATATTATTTAAGTGATAACTATCAAGATGAGGAGTAACCTTCACAGATGTTTCTCTTAAATAAATGCCATTGTTAAATACTGGTGTTGCCATTTTAATCTAAATTTATGTTTATACTAATTTAATTTATCTCTCAAATATATTTCTTTGTTTTCTTTTTACTGTTCTTCTTTCAGACTTATCTTCTGGCATTGAAGAATTGGATTCTCCACTTTCTTGTGCCATCTTCAATTTTCTAACAGCCTCTTCTGCTGCTTCTTTTTTACCACTTTCTCTAATAGCTTTTTTATATTCTTCTGGTTCTGCTAACAACCATAATGCTTCTGCTATTAAATCATATCTTGGTTTATCCCCCCATTGATAATCATCTAATAACTTACCAAATAAATTTGTGGGGAAACCATTCCTAGCTTGGTATTTAGTAGTTGTCATTTCATTGAATAACATCTCTTGTCTTTTTTTATCAATCTTTATACCATTCAATTCTCCTACTTTTAATACATTTGCTATATTATCAATAAATGCTTTTCTTTTTTCTATTTGTTGTTGCTTAAATTTCTCTTGTTCTTGCAACTGTTTATTTACAACTTCTTCCTGCATCTTATCAATAACAGGCTTAAATTGTTTTGCTCTTTTTTCTAAAGTTCCATTTTCATACCATTCTCTTATTTGGTCCTCAATAATTTCTGATGTTCCAAAATTTGTTGCATATAAATATGCTCTTGCTATATGCTCTTGATGTGATGGTTCATTAGCATCTAATTGCTGAACTTGATTAGATTGCAATAATGCTCTAAATAAACCTTGTAAATCTGTACCACCATCTACAACATATTTTGTAGCCATTTGCAACTCTCTTGGTAAGGATGAGAAAAATTCTTCCTGAACTTTAGCCTCAATATCTTTACTCCTTTCTTCAATGTTAGTTTCCATTAATTCGATAAAATCTTTTTCTGTATATTCCTCTAACGGCTTATCGTCTTCAAATGGAATAATCAATTTTTTCTCTATTAATTTCTTAAATACATCAGCATTATTATAGACTTTATGACTACCATCTTTTCCTTCATTATCATCATCTGGAGATAAAGATGGAATAACATCATCTAAATTTACCTCTTTATTTTTTTCTTTACCTTCTTCTCCTTCATCATCATCATCATCTGCATTTTCATCAATCTTAATATCAACTTGTTTAGGATTAGTTAATACTGTTGGTGTAATAACATCTTCTGCTCCTGTACCAGGTAAAAAATCAAACTCACTAAGGTCTATACTTTCCATTTTAGTTTCTTCATTCATAATTTTAAATGTTTTTTTAGTTACTATTTCATTCTAAAGATAAATCAAATTATTTAAATAAAAAAATTTATCATAATGTTGCAAAATAAAAATAGACAATATATAGCTATTTCTTTTTTTCTATCACTTTATTCCTGTCTTTTTTAGGCAAATCCATATAGTTTTTATTAGCTTTTGCCACTTGTAATTCTTTTTCTGCTATATTTTCTTTTGACCTAATCTCTTTTTCTTTAACACTTAATTTTCTATGCTCTATATTCATATTTTGCTCATCTTTTCTTCTTTCTGCTTCTTTTCTTGCTTCTCTTTCTTCTCTTTTATCTAAATAATCTAATGCATCTAAATAATCACTTCTTTCATTCTCATTAATATCTACTGCTGCACTATAACCTGCTGCTCTTATTGCAGCAATTCTTTCCCTACTTGCTCTATCTTTTTCATTTTCATTTGCTTCGAATTGTTTTTCAAACATAAATTTTTGCTGTTCTTCTTCTCTTCTCATCTCTTCTAATTGCTGTGTCATCTTTTGTTGTTCTGCAATTTGTTCTTCTGCCTTTTCTTCAATCTTCTTTAATATGGTATCCAACTCTCCTAAAGATTCTGTTTTTATAATATTGCCTAAATCATATATAGTAGCTCCTGTAGTATTATTATTTAATGCCAAACTCTTAATTTGTTCTAATATCATTCTTTGATCAACCTTAGTAGTTATATACACATTAAAATCTCTTAACAATAAATCTCTACCATTGATAGCAAAATTTACTCTCTCTTCCATAGAGGTCATATATTGCAATCTCACTGATGGTTTTGTAGAATGATAATACTGTGCCAAATTAGTTCTCATCTCATGTACTCTTGGCATCAAGTGTTCTGAATGTTGAATAAAATATATCTCTGTTTGTGCATGAGACATGCTAATAGCTTGCTCTATTCCTGTAGCTGTCTCTTGTGCTAATATATTTGCCATCCTTTGTGGAGACATACCAACACTCTCAAAGCATTGTTGCTTGAAATAATTAGCTAAATTAATTCTTGACATCAATCTGCTTGTTTCTTCTAAATTCAATACCTGTGCATGTTGAAATGCTACTGTGCTTTCTGTATTTGATAAAGTACTATCAACAGGTAACATCTGAAAATCCTTCATAGCAACATATGCCTTTGCTAAATTATTCCTACCCCAATCTTCATCCATAGAATGTTGAGGCAATATATTTTGATCAAACATTATAACTGTTCCTAATTCATCTATCAATATATCTGATATTTGATTATTAACAAGGTTATATCCTATTTGATGAGGTTTCATCTTATCTACAAAAGCTCTACTTTCTGTATTCCTTTCTGAAAATATACATCCTTCAACAGGTAATTTGCAACCATATAAATTATTGTCCCCTTTAAATTGATATTTTAATGGACCTACATCTAAATATATAGGTTTAAAATCATAACTATTATTATCAACAACAGTAGCATTATGTGTATTTATTTTAACACCACCATAAACTTGGTTTATCCAAATCCAATCTATATGTTCTCCATATATAAGATTTCTCTTACTCTTATCTTTTCTTACACTATTATCATAGATTGGCTTATCTGTTACTTTATAAGTTTCATCAACAATAAAATCTCTAGCAATACCTGTTTCATCAATCTTTGATACATGACCAATAAGTTTTTTGCTCTTCCAATATGCTGTTGTTACTCTAAAGCTATTCTCTATACTTGATGCAAATGTATCTGTATCTGTGTTTAAAACTTCATCTATAACATCTAAAGATCCAAACATATTTTGAAATGATTGATATTGTCTCATTCCTAATGAAGGACCTTCTATATTCTCTGAATATGATAATGAAGGATTATAATAAGAACCATCATTACTTAAACCATTTAATACATATCCCACATCTCCATTTGGATTAAAAGCCTCAAATGATTCTAACTGTTCCCTTGTCATCTTATATCCATATTTATCAATAATATCAGATGCAGACATAACATCAATTTTCCCAACTAATGAACCATTAGATATATATTTTGTTTCAGGAGATTTTTTATAAAATGTTAATACAGGATTCCACAATTCTATATCATAATCATCTTCTCCCATAAACATATGCCAAAATTCAGAATCTGTAATAAGGACATCTCCAAATGCTGTTATCTCCTTTTCTTTTATTCTAAATCTTTCATAATCAACATTATGTTGATGCATAGCCCATTGCTCTCCTATGCTTCTATAATCTTTTTTAAAAAATGTTTCTATTTCAGGCAATTTCTTAATAACATCAGCTTCCATCATTTGCTGTGCTTGCTGTGCCTGTTCTTCATCTTCTAAATCTAATCCCAATTCCTGAATCTGTTGTTGCATCTTATATGAACCATACTGCATTAATACTTCTTCTATTGCTTTTCTCTTTTCTTCAAGCATTTCATTAAAAGTATAATCATCTATAGCTCTATATAATATCTTATCAGACCTTTTACTAAATTCTCCAATCATTACTTTTAAAACATTGGAGATTAAAGGATAAAATTTTAAATCATAAACTTCTGAATCATCATCAGTAAGTATGTTTATTAACTCTAAAGATTCATTATCATCATCAGCAATATAATCTCTTTTATCAATAATATCATTTGCTAATCTATAATTCTTTAACAATCTTTTATATTTAGCATTAATTTGCTCAAGACCAATCTTCTCTAACCAATCCATGTTTTGTCTCTTCCAATCATCTGTCTTATTTTGATCTAAAACAAACTGCAATGGTTGTCTTATAGTATAAGTATTACCTTCTACTTTAGCACCTTTTTTTATTTGTAAAGCATTATATACTTCCATTATCTTATTATTTTAAAAGCACTTCTTTTTCCTCTTTTATTCATCTGACCTGATTGACCTAAATGTCTAAAAGGGCTTACTTTAAAATTACTATTTTTTTCTTTATTATCCAAATTTTTTGTTTCAGAAACTCTTTCTTTATTATATCCTTTATTTGCTGTCTGTACCTCAACAAATGCTGCTAAAGCACAAAATGATACTAACCTATCATAGTTGCCACCTGTTGTCCTATATGCCTGCATCTCTTTTAATAACATGATATCTGGTATCCTCTCTATTCCATAAGTAACATTTTTTACACTACCATCATCCTCAAATTCTTGATATATAGGTTCTGACACAAAATTAATACCATATTGCAATATCTGATTTTTAAAAATATTACCATAATTAGCCCACCCATATTCTTGTGATTGTGCCCTTTTTGTTGTATTTACATCTTTAACAAATAACATCTGATCTTTAGTAGCTAAAAATCTTTGCTTATTCCTCATCTGCATATACTGAATAAATAAAGAAACATTACGCTCTATAACACACCATGCATTGTATAGCTCTAACATCATCTCTATCCTTTCATGTGTATCCTTCAAGTCATTAAACCTTCCTGCCCACCAACATACTAATTTCCCTTGTTCTATATAAACTTCTTTACTACCATCTTCTTTTATCTTTGTAACTTCTGTAGCATTTTTGTAAATATATAAAGATGCTAATGATGTTGTCTCTGATGTACTTCCTTTAGCAACAGGGTCCAATGATGCAAAATATGTTCCAAATTTTGGCTTTTCTGAATTTGGTCTTTCATGCATTACTATAACTCCTTCTTTGTTTTCACTATTCATTCTCACAGGAAACTCATCTATAGGTCTCTTTTTTGAACTCTTTATTACAATATTCCCATTGCCATCTCTTTTCAAATCTACATATTCTAAAAAATAATCATTATTCTTTATCCTATCTATTTGTTTAGCTATCAGTCCTAATGGAAAAGGACTATCTTCTCTACTTGCTAATGCTTCTTCTAAATTTATAGGATGTTGAGATATTCTTATCTGTAACTCATTAGGACTTGTTATAGTCTTTTTCCATATCTCTCTTTCTTTATATATAGCTTCTAATGCTTCTTCAACTAATGAATTTCCATATTCATCAATATATGGTGGCATCCCCCATTGTTCTGGGATAAATAAACCACAATTAACAATGCTACCCTCCTTATCATAGTATCTACATGGAACTGCTAATACATCTTTAGAATCTGGTCTCCTTATCAATTCTTCTAATGCAACTGCCTCTTTCAAATCCCCAACACTACCAGAAACTATAAACATCCCTGTATATATAAGTCCTGACTTTATTGATGGTAATAAAAACTCTAATGTTTTACCTAAATTTAATGTTACACCACCTTCATCATAAAAGAATTTACTACAAGGACCACCAACTCCTCTTGTAGCATCTTCTTCTAACCTCAATCCTATCATGCTTGATTTTAACCCTATCTCCTGGTCCTTACCATCCTTCCTAATCTTTATCTTTTGTATCCAATGTTTTGATGTACCTTCATTCTTGTCTGGATTTCTTGGTCTATACCATGCTGTATGTGCATTCAAAAAGTTTGCATATTCATACATATATCCCCATGTACCATCAACATATTCATTCTTAGAAGCTGCTAACTTATTTATTGAACCCTCATCAAAATAAAACCCACATATAAGTTTTGCTGCATGATAATAAGAAGATAACATCTGCCTTTTTTTGATGATAGCACAATTCTTATTTGAATGTTCAGCAATCTCTTCATATAACCCCATATGATACTGAACATCTCTGAAATCTATAAAGGTTATCCTATTCTTCTTTTCTTTGTTTTTTATAGGTAAGAAATTTAATAGCAAATAAAACTCTCTTACTATATACCATTCTGTATCCCCACTCTTAAAAACAACGCCATTGATACATTTATCTTTTTCTGTATCCCAATATTTAATATAATCTATACTACCTTCTATATGAAAACAAAAAACACCATGTTCAGTAAAATGCCTTGCTTGTTCATTAAACTTAAATGATGTCTTATCAAAATTATAATCTCCGGGTTCTTTAAATAATGACCATAACCAATTTAAATATTCTGCATTATTCTGAAACTCTTTTCTGGACCACTCATCCTTATCACTATCATATAATGGTATTGATTTATACATTACATATATTTTTGTTGATCATATGCTACCTTTTGTCCACCTCTAACAGAACTCTTTTGCTCTTCCATCAAATCTTCATAAGCACCCTTAAATGACTTCCTTATCATCTCAAAATTCTTTAATGTGTTTGTTATCTGATTTATATTACCATCTCTGCCATCTGTTATTGATGTCTCCTTTAAATATTCTGATATATTATCCAATGCTGTTGCTGCTCCTTCATAAGCTCTTGATATAGGTGTACTATACACTTCTTTCAAAAATCTTAACCCCTCTACCACCTCTGGGTCCTCTGGAGAAAATTTGACATCTCCTAATTGCTCAAATATCTTACTTTCCTTTTCATATTCCTTGTAATTGAAAAATGGATTATTATCTGGATTGGTACTTGTCATATAATGCAAATATAAATATACCTGCATATAATCTTTCTTATACCTCTCTTTTATTGCCCTTAAACTCTTTAATGTTTCACAATGTATTGTAGGTACTAATTCTCCATTTTCAAAATCAAAAATCTTTACCATAACTTTTCATTTATTATTGATTGAATCTCTTTTCTCAAATACGGCAATTCTATATATTCTATTTCTTTTATTATTGGCTTTCCATCTTTCAATAAATGTATAGGATAACCATATTTATTTTTTTCTTCTGCTTCCTCAAATTTTACATGCTGTATAACTAACTTATTTAATTTTAAATTAGGATTATGTCTTAATATAATAAAAGCATATATACTTAACTGTAGTGCATATTTGTTAAATTCACAATCATCCAAATGATGCAATGGCTTTAACATCTTCTTGCTTATACCTTCCCAATTTGTATATCCTTTTCTCTTTATCTCTTTTGATGTTTTATAATCTCCTATATCTAACAAACCATCATGTACCTCTACTAAGTCTGCTTGACCACACCAACCTAATGAATCTAAATACACAAAATGCTCTGGATATATGCCATCTTCTAATTTCTGATTAGGTGCTACTTTATACCCTTCTTCATTAATTATTGATTTTATTATCTTTAATTCTTTCCCATATTTTGTTATGGTACTAAAACTTAACATATCACTCTCTCTCTGATTATGATAAAAATTACCTAACATCAAAGATCTATTCAACTCATCTTCCCATGCTTGTAATATCTCTTCTACAGGCATCTTATACCATTTACTTCTTTTATTTCTACTACTCTTTATCGCCTGTGCTTTAGAATCAAATGGTTGCACATAAGAAGATACTACACTTGTAACACTTGTCCAATTTATACCTGTATCACACTTGTAACTATGATCATCTTCCTTAAATAATAATTCCATAATTATTCAAACTGTTCATTTAACATATCTTCTTCTTCTTCTGTCATTATTGCTTCCCATTTATCCAAATCACAATGTGATGATAATGACCTTGTTTTTAACCCTAAAGAACAACCACAATATCCACAACATGGACCTGTACCAGGAACTAAACACTTCCCATTATAATAATCACAATTTAAACATATAAGCTCCCTTTCTCTAGCAACTTCCTCTACATGCTCTTTTTTAAAAACCTTATTCTTTATCCCTTCCAGAATCTGATTTCTGTTTTTCCATATTTTCAATAAACTCATATCTTTCCTTTCTTTTTTGCTGTTTCTCTAATGTTATATTATAATTCTTCTCTGTCAATATTGCTAATTTATCATTTATCCAATCATAATAGTCTAACTTCTCTTTTAACCTATCTTCCCTCTTTTGTGTCTTTTTATGCCATCCTATTAATTTAGGCAAATCCTTTCTCCACCTATCTGATACAACTAAATTAAATATAAGTGAACCTACCCTCTCAATATATATAGCATGATGTTCCATACTATTTATCATATTCAATAAATGCTGATAATAACAATAAACTATATCATCAACATCACTTGATGAATACCCTAACTCTTTAGCAACCTGTTCAGATAATTCTTTCCTACTTTTTTTCATTGTTCAAACTTAATAATTGATAACTCAACAATAATGGCTTATCTTCAACTTTAACTATACCTTCTGTTATTAAACTTTCAACTTCATCCCCATCCCTCTTTACTAAACCTTTTTTTATTAACTTAGTCAACCTATTCCTTATACCCTGTGATTTAGACCCAAATTCATCTGGAGATATGTCCTTATTAAAATAATAAGTGGCATCAGTACAAAAATTTTTTATCTTTACCTTACCATAAATAACCAATAAAGTCATCACATCTAAATCATTAAAATCTAAAACAGGTCGAGAAAATATATACTTCATAAATAATTGATACCTTACAATATCAAAATTACTAAGTCTATATTTCTCAACCTGACTGATTATACTCATGAGAAGAAAAATTATTTATTTAAAATTACCAATATCTCTCTCTGATCCATAACATGATAAATACCATCAACATCTAAAATAACCCCACTGTTCTTACCAAATAAAACTATATCCCCCTCTCTTACATCATTAACCTCACTACCTACTGATATAACTTTACCCCTCAAATATTTATTCATATCTTCTTTTGTTGATGATAACAACTCTATCACACTACCATCTTTATCATTTCCCTCATCTATAGGCTGAACTAAAACCCTGTTTAATATCACTCTCATATTCTTCTTGTTCTCCATTTCTTCTATTATCTTCTTAATAGAAATCTTTTCTTGTATATCTTGTAAATCACTTGCCATCTTTAACAACCTTATTACTCTTTTCTACTTCATCTTTAACAACCTCATCACTCTTTTCTACTCCATCTTTAACAACCTCATCACTCTTTTCTACTCCATTCTTACCAACCCCACTCTGATAAGTATTCAATGCATCTGCTGCCCTATACTGATTTAAAATCATCATCATCTTCTTTGCCATCAATTCCTCATACTCAGCCTCTAACTTAACTACACTTATAAGATTCCTTAAATGTTCCTTATACTTAACTACACTCTGTGTGTCTTCCAAATCTAAAGACACTTCTTTACTTTTTTTAACTTCTTTTTCTTTCATATTATTAATATTTTAAATTATTAAACTATGCAAATATATAAAACAAAATTTATATAAACAAATTTATTTAAATGTTTTTTACAAATTTCCATAGTAATGGCACTCATAATATAATATATAATACATATCTATAACATACAAATATAATATCATAAAATGAAAATAGTACTAAATATAACAAAGTAATAAAAAACAAATTACTAGTATAAAAGGAATATTATAACTCTAATATAAATAACACCGATTTTTTAAAATATAATAATCCCCAGCCACCTAAGCAAAAAAAATAAATGCTCGGGACTTTAATACCTTGCGACTTACATCTCCAACATGGAAGGTTATATTTCTTCCCCAGCATTTTATGCAGTCTGAATCTTCCTTACCTTAAACGGTGTCAGCACCACATTGTTGACATAAGTCTTTTGTCCTAACAGATTGCCTCATTTCTAGATGACAAGATAATATTATCTTCACTATACTCTGCCCCAACCTGCTTCTCCTCATTCCTATAGCATTACCTGGTGATAAGGGTTCAAGAGGACAATGCAAAGATACAAAACTTTTATATCTAAAACAAATGTTTTTTATCTTTTTTTTAATATTTTTTTAACCCCTTTTCAATATAAAACTATACAAATATACCCATAAACATTCTTATACATGAATTACATAAATATATGAAATTGTGAAAATATACCAAAATGTACTTGTATAAAAATAAATTGCCAATATCAAAATAAGCAATCTAATAAATCAATATCAAAGAAAAAAATATATAGCAGAATGAAAAATATATAGCATGATAGGGATATAAAAGAATGAAAAATATATAGCATGATAAAAAATATAGTGTATATGTATCTGAAGAGAGGATACTCCCTTAATACCCTACCCCCATCAAAAATTTGTGCTTGTACCCCCCTGTTGTTGTATGTATGTTATGATTTTTTTTAAAAAAAAACTAATCTAATATAAATTACATTCAGTATTAATTAAACCTAGTAATAATCTTTAAAATTTAAAATTATGAAGATCAAATTTGTAAAAAATCAAACTACAGGTCATGTAGTAAACCGATTCATCAATTCTGAATCATTTGGATACTGTTTATTAGAAGCAACAGATATTGCTTTTAATGGTAACAGAGTAAATACTATCAGAAAAACATGCCTCCTTAAAGGTAATGTAGATGAGTTGCAAGCAGTTGTAGATGCCAATCCAAATGGATTGGATGGTAGAATCAGATTTGTAGAATTAACTGAATCTGATGCTAAAAATGCTCTGGATAATGGAGCAACTACAGAAGCTCAGAAAGTATTTCTGTCAGAGGTCCATAAAGAGTTAGCAAAAACAGATTGGAACAAGGCTACAGAAAGTTTCAAGATTCTGAATCCTTCTACAGGAGAGTTTTCAACATACGGTGGTTCTCATATACTCAGAATAAAAGTATATGATCCAACAGGTTTTTTGGCAGATATTGTTTTGCCAAGAGATAGTTGGAGTGTTGCAGAACAAAATCTACATACTGCTGATGTAGAATAAGCAGTGTAAAAGGCAGTACATATATATTGACAATAGTTAGTATATATGTATTGCCTGTTACTGCTATTTACATATAAATCAAACCCTTTTTTTTACAATCATGCTAAATTCTTTTACAATCATGCTAAATCCTTTTA
>JAGPKW010000102.1 GCA_018053685.1 Patescibacteria group bacterium | reverse complement strand
TTGATATTTTTATCAGTAAACAACCCAACGTTTTTAATTATGTTTATAAACTCTAATCTATCAATAGTAAACATGGTTTTATATTTTTCTGGAATTATTTGTTTATAATCAGGGTATTTACCAACAATCAATCTTGATACTAATTTTATATCTTCAAACATAAACAATACCTGGTTTTCAGAGATATATATATCTACATCATTGTTAACATTTTGTAATATCTTATTTATCTCTTGAACTGTAGATAGTGGCATGATTATTTCTCTATTTATTTCTTGTTTGCTTTCCATTTTTATAACGCCCTCACTTAATCTATATCCATCTGTTCCAACAATAAACATTAAATCATTCTCTATTTTAAACAAAACACCATTTATTTCTGGCCTTGTGTTATTTATAGAGACACTATTTATAATTCTGTATAAAATATTTTTCAAATCTTTAGTACTAATAGTAATTTTTTCACTTGTTTCTGTTTTTGGGATAATTGGAAAATCATCACTATTTAAACAATTTATTTTTGTATTAACTTTATTATCATCTGAACTAATATTAACTTTATTTTCTTCGGAGTTTATAATTATATTTTTTTGAGGAAATGTTGAAATATATCCACTAAATAGCTGAGCAGGGACTAATATTTTTCCATTTTCAATAACTTTACATCTGACATTTACCTCTAATCCTATTTCTAAATTTGTAGTAATTAATTTTAATTCATTTTCAAGTGTTTCAATTAAAATATTGTTTAAGATTGGTAAAGTATTATTTCTGCCAGTTATATGAGTGACTATATTTAATCCTTTATTTAAGTTTTCTTGTAAACATTCAATTTTCATTTTTTATTTTTAATTATTATATAAAAATTTTAATATATTATTTTTTATTTTTCAAATTATTTATTTTTTTATTCTACTATAATTAATATTAATTTTTTATTAAAAAATTTTAATAATAGTTATTAATAAACAAGTTAATTTAGTTAATATCTTATCTTTTTATTTAAATATAGAGAAAAAATAAAATATAATATGAATATAATTAATAAATATTTAGGAGATAAATTATAACTCTTTTTTGACATAAGAGTTATATTAAAACTTTTAATAAAATTAAATATACACTTTTTAAACAATCTTTATATACAATTAGAAACAATAATTTAATAATTATAAACAATAAATATTAATATAATATACAATAAAATCACTGTTTTATACAGTGATTTTATTTTTACATTCAAAATATATATCATTTATAAACCTTATAATAAATAGGTTTATAATAGTTGTAGCTATTAGGTTTATTATTATATAAAATATTGCTCCAACAGTATTAAATATTGTATATCCAGAACTTATAAAGTATTCATTTAATAGAGAAATTGGAATGAAAATAATTATTGTAATACAAAAAATAATACCAATAATTAACAATAATAATAAAAAATTTAAAAATATATCTTTTTTATTATTATTAATTAAATTAGTTGATTCTTTAAGAGAATTTTTAATATCTGTTCCAGAAAATAGTAGATTTCTTAATGTAAATTGATACAAAAAATATAGATAATAAAAGATAATAATGGCTATGGTAAAGCTTATTATTATATATAAATAAGAATTTAGTCTAAAAATAAGACTAATTAAACTAATAATTATAAATATTAAAGAGAATATAATAATTCTTATAAAGTCCAATGTAAATAATTTTAATAATTTAGGCTTTATACTTTTAAATGTTTCCTTTATTGATTCCCCCTTTGTGTTTATAAAGGTTATTATATAAGAAGAAAGATTTACAACAAAAAATAATATTATTGATAGTCCTAATAGAGTATAGTTAAAAGTATTGTTTATGTTATTTATTTTATTAACCCCAAGGCTTTTATATATAATGCCAAAATTAAAGATATTTGTTAAAGATTCCGCACTGTCTTGTATTATATTGTTATAAAAAAAAGATTTTATAAACGTGAAGACATTAGAAAAGTTATTAGCAAGGCTTATAAAATATTTATGTTTTAAAAAATAACTAAAATTGCTATATATATTACCTATAATTAAAACACCTGATAAAGCTGTTATTAACCCCAGAATTAAAACAATTTTATTTTCTTGTATGAAAGTAGCAAACCTTTTTAAAGAATCTTTATATTTTAACATATATTATTTTATTTAATTAGTTTGTACAAGTTTTTTAAATTCTTCTTTTTCTATAGTCTCTTGCTTTATAAGAGTTTCTGCCACAAGTTCTAACTTATCTTTATGGTTTAGAATAGCATCTTTAGCCCTGTTATAAGCTAGATTAATTAAGTTTGATATCTCATTATCAATTATTTGTGCTGTTTTTTCACTAAAGTCCTGTTTTACTGTATTATTTCCCAAAAAGAATAATTCATCTTTTTCTCCAAAAATTCTAGGTGGTAGTTCATTGCTCATTCCATAATTATATATTAGATCTTTTGCAATTGATGTAACTTTTTCTAGATCATTAGACGGGCCAGAAGTTAGAGATTTAAAGATTTCTTTTTCAACAATATAACCACCAAGTAGCATAGCCATTTCATCTATATAATATTCTTTAGAATGTAAATATGTTTCTTTTTCTGGAAGGTTTAAAGTGTAGCCCGCTGCCATACCTCTAGAGATGATAGTAACTTTTTGAACAGGATCACAATTTGGTAGAAAATTAGCAACAATAGCATGACCAGCTTCATGATAAGCAGCAATTTTTTTCTCTTCTGGGGATAGAAGATGGCTTTTTCTTTGTGGACCAAGAAGGACTTTTTCAATACTATTTAAAATATCTAGCTGGGCAATTGTTTTTTTATTATTGCTAGCAGCATAAATAGCAGCTTCATTTAATAGATTTGCTAAATCTGCTCCAGAAAACCCAAGAGTTCTTTCTGCCACCTCTTTTAAGTCAACATCTTTTTCCAATGGTTTATTTCTTGCGTGTATCTTTAATATTTCTTCCCTATCTTTTAAATCAGGTTCTTCTAATGTAATTATTCTATCAAATCTTCCAGGCCTTAATAGCGCTTTATCTAATACGTCAGGTCTATTTGTGGCAGCTATTATTATAATATTTGTTTCATTATCAAATCCATCCATTTCTACAAGTATTTGGTTTAGTGTTTGTTCTCTCTCTTCATGACTGCCAGATACGCCAACTCCTCTTTGTCTTCCTACGGCGTCTATTTCATCGATAAAAACAATACAAGGAGCCTCTTTTCGTGCTTTTCTAAATAAATCTCTTACACGCGAAGCACCAACACCAACAAACATTTCAACAAACTCTGAACCTGATATAGTAAAAAAAGGAACATTTGCTTCTCCAGATACAGCTCTTGCAAGCAGTGTTTTTCCAGTACCTGGCGACCCAATCAACAATACAC
>JAGPKW010000101.1 GCA_018053685.1 Patescibacteria group bacterium | reverse complement strand
CTGTTTGAGCAAGCTAAAGCTTGCGAGTTTGTAAACCCCAAGAGGTGATTGCGTAGTTTTATCAAATCATTTCCCGAGCGGAGACTTTTCTTTTGTTACTTTTCTTTGTGTGGCTGACAAAGAAAAGTATATTATAAAAAAAATTTATTCAAAAATATTCATTAATTTTACCTAACAAAAAATATTTTTATGATCACCGCCAAGGAACTAGACAACGAGACCAGCTACACATACTTTGGAGCGAGATACTATGATAGTGAGCTGAGTGTGTGGCTGAGCTTAGATCCGATGAGTGATAAGTATCCGAGCACGAGTGCATATATGTACTGTGTGGGTAATCCTGTGAAATTAGTAGATCCAAGTGGTAAAGATAGTAGGGTATCTATAAAGAAAAATGAAGAAGGCGGAGGTGAAATTGTTATAAGTTCTACTATACATTTGTATGGAAGTAATGCAGATCAATATATAGAAGATGTTAAACAAGCTTGGTCAAATCTTAATAAAGAATCTGTATATCAAGATGAAAATGGTAATAAATGGACAGTTAGATTTGAATTAGATTTTAAAGTAAATCAAAAATTAGATGAACTTGATAAGGATAAAAAAGGCTTGTCATATAATAATATAACTAGTAAAGTAGAAGGGGTAGAACAAGGAGATAATTTTGTATGTACTGATTGTATCCCATATCCTGGTACATTAGAAATAGCTGACTTTGGTGGATCTAAAACTATATCACCAACACCAAAGACCATATTACATGGAGTATTTCATAATCTGGGTTTTGATGATCAATACTCAGAACCAAATGAAATAATGTATGGTAAAACTACGGGTATGAACCCAAAATACATAGGTGAAAATAGATTTAATAATGCTGCTAAATACATTCTAGATGATTTAAAATCTCGAGAAAATATTAATCAAGCATCATCTAAACCAAATGAAAGTGGAGTGATAAATTTTACATATACAAATCAACCATTAGAATGATAATTTTTATGAATAAACAATTTTTCTTTTTATTAATATTTGTAATTTCATTTTTAAAATTAAATGCACAAACGACAAAAAATATTGAGCTTTGCTTTTATGATTATAATGGGAAACCCCTTAATGAAGTAATGCTGACAATTGATTGTAGCTATTGTGATAATGTAGATGAAATTTATACTGATACATGTTGCTGTATAAACTATAATTTTATTTGTGATAAAATTTATATGATTATAGCTTTTCACCCTCAAATGTTAACAATAAAGGAATATATCAAAAATCCATGTGAATTAGAAAGAAAAGAATACCACTTTAAAAAAATAATTATTAAATATGATTAAATAATTTAAATATGTATAACTTAATTAATTTTAAACTTATAGCAAACGCCAAGGAGCTAGACAATGAGACCAGCTACACGTATTTCGGGGCGAGGTACTATGATGCGGATTTAAGTAGCTGGTTATCAGTTGATCCTTTATCGGATAAATATCCATCGCTATCACCGTATATTTATAGTGCGGATAATCCGGTGGTGCTGGTGGATCCGAATGGGAAGGTTATTAAATTAGTTGGAACACTTGAAATGTCAATATTTCAATCTCTTTTAAAAAGTTTTAAAGGTATTAATGGTGAAAATATGCAAGCTGCTTTCGGAATAGAACAATCAATGAAATATGAAAATGTTTTTTATTCACATGGTTTTACAAAAAATGATTTTAGAAAAAATTACTTTAATGTAACAGGTGTAAAGTTAAAAGGTAAAATTTTAAATGAAGCATATAATATACATAGAGCATTAGCTAGTAATGAGCTTATAGAAGTAATGATTCCTTTGGGTAATGAGCCATCTTTCGTAACAAATCCAGGGCAAATGGGAACAATTATAGATGAAATACCGAATTATGTGAACCCTAGTAATTTTAATGAGGAAATTTTAAAATTTGTATATGCTATAAAAAATGGAGCTACAAAAGAAGAATTGATAGATATATTTGAAAATTCTAATGCTGATCAAGATGGAATAAATTGGAAATATTTTAGATACAAAAGTAAATATTACAATTCAAATGAGCCCAATCATAAAGGAACAATAGTTATAAGTGGTGATAAAGCAAAATCAGAAAGATCAATAATTGATGCATTAAAAAATTCTTTTAATACATTAGAATTTAAATGTATAACATGTGGTGATAAAATTCAATAATAAAACATATGAAAAAATTAATTTTTGTTTTAATATTAATATCTGTGACTAATATTTATTCTCAAAAAGTCAATATATTTTTAGACGATAGTTTATATATAAAAATTAAAAAAACAACTTTATCATTTGGTGATTTTAAAGTAGAATTAAAAGATACACTCCCTGACGGTAAATATTATTTATATAATTTAAGAAGAAATGATAGTGCAAAAATGAGTGAAAGTAATTTAATTATGATAGGAGAATATAAAAATAATCTTAAAAATGGTGAGTTTTATCAATATGTAAAATATAATGAAAAAGATGCAAGCATTCTTAGAAGAATAGAAAATTATAAAAATGGAATTTTTGATGGATTTCAGGGAGATTTATCTGATTATGTACCATTAAAATTTTATTATAATTTCAAAGATGGAAAATTAAATGGGCCACAGTTGGTGATGTGTAAGTATTATGTTAAGCGAAAACCTATTTTTTATTTATGCAAAATCTTAAATTATGATAATGATACATTAGTGAGCTGGATAGAATTTTATAATAACGAGAATGTATATATTAGAGTTAATGGAAATCTTTTGCATGGGGGAGCAATAGCATATGAATATAATATTAAAGGTGAAATAACAAGAAAAATTGCATTTGATGAAGGTCAAATACTTTGGATAGAAAATTATGATAACATGATAATAAGTGAAAAAATAATTTATAATGATAATCCATATGGTGGTGCAACATGTGGATTTGGTATATCTGAAGATGCTAGAAGTTATGTTATATACAATCCCATCCCTTTATATGGTTGCATCATACGATATGATAAAAATGGTGATGAAATTCAAAAAATTAATTATTATAATGGTAAGATTGAAAATAAATGAATATTATGAAGATGGTAAATTAAATACAGTAACAGCACCTAATGAGATAAGCTCCGGAGCTCCATATACTATTAAATGCGACTACTGGACTAATCATAATGCTAGCTTATCTAATAACACTGGTATATGGGCACAAACGCTGCATTATGACTCAATGAATGATGGAAATGAATTTGAGACAGTAACCATCTCTGATGGCCTCGGTAGAGCTATTCAAGTGAAAAAGAAATCTACCATATATGGTGTAGACTCCGTGATAGTATCAGGTAAAATTATATTTGATGCATTTGGCAGAAAAATAAGAGAATATCAGCCAGAAACTGAAGCATATAG
>JAGPKW010000100.1:1507-3454 GCA_018053685.1 Patescibacteria group bacterium | reverse complement strand
TAAAGAATTTTGTAATATATCACCAGAGAAAATAGAGAAAATTTTGCATACAGATATTAAAAAGGGTTTGACTACTGTAAAGGTAGACGAATTTTTATCTATTTATGGTAAAAATGAAATTAAAAAACATAAAAATACTGCTTGGCATATTATTTTAAGGCAAATGAAATCTTCATTTGTTTATTTACTATTATTTGCAGCAATAATTTCTTTTGCTCTGCAACAATATTTTGATGCTTTTTTTATTATAATTTTTGTTTTGATAAATACAATTTTAGGATTTATACAAGAATATAAATCATCACAGACAGCGGAACTTCTTAATCAGCATCTTATATCTCAGTCTAAAGTAAAAAGAAATAATGAATATATTTTAATATCAACAACAGATATTGTACCAGGAGATATAATAATGTTAGAAGCAGGAGATATTGTCCCTGCTGATATTAGAATAATAAGTCAAAATAATTTATATGTTGATGAATCAGTTTTAACTGGGGAATCTGTGGAAGTATTTAAAAAATCAAATACATTAAAAAATAGTGTAAAAGATATATTTGGAGCTAATAATATATGTTTTTCTGGAACATCAATTAAAAGTGGTATGTGTGAAGGCATAGTTATTAATACTGGTAAAAATACGGAAATAGGGAAAATAACTGATCAATCTTTAAATATAGAAGAACAAAGTATTTTAGAAAATGACTTGTCAAAAATAAGCAAATTTATTTTATTAATAGTTATATTTAGTTTATTGTTATCCATAACTATTAATTTAATTTTAAAAGGTACTGAAAATATTGTAGCTATTTTATTATTCGCAATATCACTTGCAGTTTCGGTTATACCAGAATCTTTATCAACTGTTGTTATTTTATCTTTATCAAGAGGCGCATATAAACTTTCTAAACATAATGTAATAGTAAAAAGAATTTCATCTGTTCAAGATATTGGCGCAATTGAGGTTCTATGTACTGACAAAACAGGGACTATTACAGAAAATATACTAAGAATAGAAGATATATATTCTAAAAATAGAAGAGAAACACTAAAATATTTAGCTTTAGCTTCGTCTTTTAATATAGAAAAGAAAGATTCTAATAATTCTTTTGATATAGCAATATTCAATGAGATACCAGAAAAATATAAAGCTAAAATTTTTAATATAAAAAAAATAAAAAGTATACCATTTGATCCAGAGAGAAAAAAGAATTCAAAATTAGTATCTATAGATAATAAAAATATTTTAATATTGAGAGGAGCACCAGAAGAAATCTTAAAATCATGTAATATACCAGACAAAGAAAAAAATAAAATATTACAATTAGAAAATAAATATGGAGAGCACGGTAGAAGAACAATGGCAGTTGCAATAAAAGAAATGGATAAAAAAATATATTATTTAAGTGATGAATATAGCGGCTTTAAATTTTTAGGTATGATAAGTTTAGTCGACCCAATTAAAGAATCAACCTATGCAGCGATTAAGAAAGCAAAACAAAAACATATAGATATAAAAATTATTACAGGAGATAGTGGTGCAGTAGCTGGTACAGTAGCACACAAATTAGGGTTAGTTAATAAAAGTAGCAATGTGATACTCGGCAGTGATATTGATAATATGTCAGACAAAGAACTTGAGAAAAAAGTATTAAAATATAATATTTTTGCTAGATGTACCCCAATGCATAAATATAGAATAATAGAGGCAATAGAAAAAAATAAAAAAGTCGCATTTTTAGGGGAGGGAATGAATGATGCCCCAGCTCTTAAAGTGGCACATGTTGGAATAGTCGTAAATGATGCATCTGATATAGCTAGAGATTCTGCAGATATAATACTTTTAAATAAAAATTTAAATGTAATAATAGATGGGATAATATTAGGTAGGGAAACGTATGCTAATATTTCAAAATATATTAGAATAACTCTGTCATCTAATTTTGG
>JAGPKW010000100.1:0-1407 GCA_018053685.1 Patescibacteria group bacterium | reverse complement strand
AATTCTGAATCCTTATTTTTAAATGCCCTTAATACAACAGTTAACTCTGGTAAATTTGTTCCTATAGAAAACATAATTAATCCAATAAAAAATTTAGATATATTAAATTGGCTTAAAATTTTTATAGATAAATCTATAATTATATCCGAAGTTATTAATAATGTTATGATGGAGATGATTGATATTAATATTTCTTTTACTATTTCTTTTTTTGCGTTCTTTTTTAGAAAAATATTTTTTAGATCATTAGAGAAATTATTTTTTTTATTTAATATATTTAATTCATATTCATTTATATTGTTAGTTTTATTTATATAAAATACTATAGTAAAGTATAAGAATATAAAAAATATTCCATCATAAAAATTAAAATATCCTTTTAACCCAGTGATGATCCCAAGTAGTATAAATAACAAACTTGGTAATATATTTTTTATATTTCCATCCGTTTTTATTTTTTTGTTTAATATTAAATCTATACCAAGCAATAAAGTAAATAATAAGATTATCCCACCAAATAAATTCCCGATGGATATTGATCCGATGTTATTCTTTATTGCATTTATCCCCACAAATAATTCTGGTGTTGTTGTTAATATTCCAAATATTATTCCGATTATATATTTATTTATTTTTAATTTTTCTGCTATCTTCTTCACATTAAATATTAGAGAATCCGCAGATTTCCCTAAAATAAAAAATAGAAAAAATATAATTAAAAGATAGAGAATTGTTTGCATATATTATTTATATTAATTAATATAGAAATAAATGTATCATTCTAATATTTTGATCTTATATAATCCCCTTGTTTATTTTTCCTATTAAGATTTATGATTCTAATGGCAAAATCATTAAGGAGATATAATGTCTAAATAATGATTTAATTTTAGGGTATCATTAAACATACACTTATAGTTTAATGATATTGATACTATATTTAATTTAATAATATTATATGATATTATTCTAATATAATAAAGTAATCAATTTTATGACTAGAAAAAATATTATTATATTATCATCTATAATTTTTATATTATTAATATTTTTTATATTTTTTGCTTCAAAGGAGGATACTTGGATATGTAAAAATGGAGAATGGATAAAACACGGAAATCCATCTACCCCCATGCCAGCAACATCTTGTGGAGAAAATAAAAATATAGGAGAAGGTAGGACATTGGTTTTATATAATTTTAGAGAAGGTGATATATTGCAGACAGGATATGTTATAGAAGGAAAAATAAAAGATAATTTTTTCTTTGAAGGAACATTTCCTATATTAATTCAAGATTTAAATGGATCTAATTTAGGGAACTCTTTTGCACAATCAAAAACAGATTGGATGACATCTGATTATGTAGAATTTGCAACAGAGCCTCTTAATTTTGATAAAAAAGATAA
>JAGPKW010000099.1 GCA_018053685.1 Patescibacteria group bacterium | reverse complement strand
AAATAGGGATATTATTATCCCTATTTTTAGATTTTGAGCTATTGATATGATACAAATAGCTCTTTTTGTTCTTTGTCTTCTTTTTCTTTTAATTCTTGATAGACAAGACACAATTGTTTTGGATACTCACAATTTTCCCTTTTGTCATTAAATTTTTCTTTACATATTATCCAAAATGGACAATTGTTACTCATAATATACCTCCCCTAAATTGTATATTTTTTAGTATAATATTTTATATATTTTTTTCCAGTGGTGGATAAGTGTTTTAATTATATGTTTTTTTTGATATGATAATTTCTATGAACAAAGATGATATATTAAAAGATCTAAATAAAGAACAAATAGAAGCTGTAACTTATGGTGATGGTCCATTTTTAATTGTTGCTGGTGCTGGGACAGGTAAAACTACTGTATTAACTAAGAGAATTGCATATTTAATATTAGAGAAAGGTATTAATCCTGATGATATACTTGCTTTAACATTTACTGATAAAGCTGCTAATGAGATGGAAGAAAGAGTTGATCTACTTTTACCATATGGATTTGTTGATCTATGGATTTCAACTTTTCATGCATTCTGCGATAAGATATTAAAGCAATATGCACTAGATATTGGATTATCTAATGATTACAAACTTTTAACAGAAACTGATCAATGGATATTGATTAGATCTAATTTTGATAGGTTTGATTTTTTAAAATATTACAAGCCACTTGGTAATCCAACAAAGTTTATATCAGCAATGATAAAATTTTTTTCAAGATTAAAAGATGAAGGTATTAGCACAAAAGAATTTTTAGAATATGCAGAAAATTTAAAAGCATCAAAAAGAGGTAGCGATACTAGTTTAGATGAAAAAGATAGAATATATGAATTAGCTTGTAGTTATGATCTATATGAAAAAATATTGAATGAGAATAATGCTATGGATTTTGGTGGTCTTATAAACAACACACTAAGATTATTCAAAGAGAGACCAAATATATTAGAAAAATATAGAAATAAATTTAAATATATTCTAATAGATGAGTTTCAAGATACAAACTTAAATCAATATGAGTTAATAAAAATACTAGGAGCACCAAATAATAACATAACTGCTGTTGGAGACGATGATCAGGCAATATATAAATTTAGAGGCGCATCTTTATCAAATATTCTTAATTTTAAAAAAGATTATCCTAATGCAAAAGAAGTTTTATTAAATAGAAATTATAGATCTAGTAAAGAAATACTTGATTTATCATATGAGTTTATAAAACAAAATGATCCTAATAGATTAGAATATAGATTAAGCCAGAATGGAAATATACTTTCTAAAAAATTAATACCAAAAGATGATTCTGTTGCCATAATAGAGCATATTCATTCTGATTGTTTAGATAATGAAGTTAAGTCTGTTATAAATAGGATTTTAGAATTAAAAGAACAAGATAAAGAAGCAACATTTGGAGATTTTGCAATACTTACAAGAGCTAATTCTTCTTGTAAGATATTTTCTAATTTGTTATCTGTAAACAATATTCCAAATGAATTTTTAGCATCATCAGGACTTTATACAAAAGATATAATACTTGATATGCTAGCATATCTAAGGGTTTTAGATAAAAATTATGATAATGCATCTATGTATAGAGTTTTATCTATGCCAATACTTAATATAGACAAAAAAGATATAATATCAATATTATATAATGTAAATCAGAAGTCAAAAAAGCCAATTTTAGAAGTATGTAAACAGATAGATGCAATTTCATATGTATCAAATGATGCTAAAAAAACTATATCTAATTTAGTTTCTTTAATTGAAAAACATACAAACTTATCTAAAAGAGAAAATGTAAGAAAAATTATAAAAGAATATCTTGTAGATTATAAAATAGCTGATGATTTAATAAAAAATAACAAAATAAAAGATATTGATTATATCAATCAATTTATAAACATTATAGAAAAATTTGAAGATAGTAATTTTGATTCTACATTACATAATTTTTTGGATTATATGGATTTAATATTAGAATCAGGAGATACTGGTGCTATTAATATTACAAGTGATGATCCTGATACTGTAAAAATTATGACTGTTCACAGCGCAAAAGGATTAGAGTTTAAATATGTATTTATAGTTAACTTAGTAGATAAAAAATTTCCTTCTATAGAAAAATCTGATCCAATAGAAATACCATTGGATTTAATAAAAACAAAAGAAATTATATTAGATGATAATAGTGATCCACATTTAGAAGAAGAAAGAAGATTATTCTATGTTGCTATGACAAGAGCTAAAAAAGGTGTATTTTTTACAAGTAGCGATGATTATGGGGGAAAAGTTAAGAAAAAAGTTTCTAGATTTATAGAAGAACTAAAAACAATAGATAAAGAAATATCTAAAGAAAAAAATTTATTAATTAATTCTGATAGAAATAATATAGAAGAAGAGAAAAAGAAAATTATAAACTTTTTATCATTAGATGAAGATGATAAAAGAATAAGCGAAAAGAAAGCAAACTATTATCATTATTATAAATATTCATTTACTCAGTTAGAAGGATACAAAACATGTCCTTTACAATATAAATTCCAATATATATTAAGAATACCAATGCCAGAAGGTAGGCCGACATTTAGTTATGGGCAAACAATGCATTCTACTTTATATGAGTTTTATAATACTATAATAAATAGAACAGCAAAAAAACAAAATGATTTATTTAGTTTGAATAATAATATAGAAAAGCCTAAAACAGTAGAAGATATTATATCTTTTAAAGAACTTATGAAAATATATGATGATAAATTTATTGAAGATTGGTATGAAAGTGAGAAACAAAAAGAAGAATATAGAGAAAAAGGTAAGAAAACTTTAAAGAAATTTTATGATGATTTAATAGAAAAAGGTGATACTTTTATAATTCCTAAATTATTAGAACAACCTTTTAATGTTAAAATAGGAGATTATATTTTAATTGGTAAAATAGATAGAGTTGATGTTTTACCAGATGGGACATGTGAAATTATAGATTACAAAACAGGAGCTAGCAAAGATGAAAAAGATGTTAAAAAAGAACAATTATATATTTATCATATAGCAGCTACTGAGGCTTTAAGACCTCCACTTAAACCATCTAAATTAAGTTTTTATTATTTAGATGATAATAGCACTGTTTCATTTACAGCAACAGAAGAAGAATTAGAAAAGTTCAAAGAAAAAGTTATTATGCAAATACAAGAAATAAGAAAAAATAATTTTGAACCAAAACCTGGATTTTTATGCAGATATTGTGATTATAAAAATATATGCGAGTATAGAGCAGAATAAAAAAGCCGACATTGCATCGGCTTAAGAATACCACTTTTCTTGGAATAAGAATTCAATTATTTTTTTAGTTATATTTTTACCTTTTGTAGATCCTTGTTGTTCTATATATGAAACAGATTTTCTAGTTACTTTATTAGTTAAACAATTTGTTATTGAGAAGTTTATAATTATCCCAC
>JAGPKW010000098.1 GCA_018053685.1 Patescibacteria group bacterium | reverse complement strand
AAATAAATAATATTATTATTTGATAAATATTTTCTCTATAATTTATCAATTATAATTAAATATAATAATATTATTTTCTAAACTCTGATAATTTTTGCTCTTATTTTTGAGAATAGAATTATTATTTATTTAATAATTTAATAAAAATATGAGAGTTTTTAATTCTCATATTTTTTATCTATTTTTTAATAATACTTCCCTTAGATATTTAGATGTATAACCTTTGTCTATCTCTACTATATCTTCTGGAGCCCCTTCTGCAACTATATAACCGCCTTTATCACCACCTTCCGGGCCTAAATCTATTATATAATCGGCCGTTTTTATAACATCTAAATTATGTTCTATTACTAAAACACTGTTGCCTTTATCAACTAATTTATGTAATATCTGTAAAAGTTTATTTATATCTTCAAAATGCAATCCAGTTGTTGGTTCATCTAAAATATATAAGGTTTTAGCAGTTGATTTTCTGGCAAGTTCTGTTGCTAATTTTATTCTTTGAGCTTCTCCGCCAGATAAAGTAGTAGCACTTTGTCCTAATTTTATATATCCTAAACCAACATCATTTAAAACTTTTAATTTAGGATATATAGCTGGAATATCTTTAAAAAACATAATAGCATCTTCCACTGTCATATCTAAAATATCAGCAATATTTTTCTCTTTATAATGAATCTCCAAAGTACTTTCATTATATCTTTTTCCTTTACATACATCACATGTAATATATACATCTGGTAAAAATTGCATCTCTATTTTTATAACACCATCACCATGGCAATTCTCACACCTTCCACCTTCAACATTAAAGCTAAAACGACCAGCTTTATAACCCCTAATTTTAGCTTCTGTTGTTTGAGCAAACAACTCTCTAATAGTATTAAAAATACCAGTATATGTCGCTATATTAGATCTTGGAGTTCTCCCTATTGGCGACTGATCAATATTAATTATCTTATCTATGTTCTCTGTACCATTAATTTCTTTAAATTCTCCAACATCAACTTTAGATTTATAAAATTTTTTTAAGAGATAGTTTGCTAATATGTCGATCATCAACGTTGATTTTCCTGAACCAGAAACTCCAGTAAGACACACAAATTCATTTAATGGAATTTTAACATTGATATCTTTTAAATTAAATTCTCTAGCTCCTTTTATTTCTATAAACTTTCCATTACCTTTCCTTCTTTCTTTTGGAATTAATATTTGTTTTCTCCCACTTAAATACATCCCTGTTATTGAGTCTTCATTATTTTTTATACCATCTACTGTTCCTGCATATATCAATTTACCACCATGTTTTCCAGCCCCAGGCCCTATATCAATAATATAATCAGATCTTTGCATAACATCTTCATCGTGCTCAACCACTAAAATAGTATTACCAAGATTTTTTAATTTTATTAAGCTGTCAATTAATCTATCATTGTCTCTTTTATGTAATCCAATGGTTGGTTCGTCTAAAACATAAATTACGCCAGATAAAGATGACCCTATTTGTGTTGCAAGCCTTATTCTTTGAGATTCACCGCCTGACAATGTTTGACTATTTCTTGATAAAGATAAATATCCTAAGCCTAAATTTTGTAGAAATTTCAATCTTACTAATATCTCTTTAACTATCTTTTCAACTATTTGTTTCTCTTTGTCAGTTAAAGTTAGTAGCAAATTTTCAAAAAAAACTATAGAGTCATCTATATGCATATCTGTAACTTCTATTATATTTTTATCTCTTACCAACACACCTAAAAATTCCTTCTTTAATTTTTTGCCATTACATAAAGGGCAAATTTCTGTAATCATATATTTCTCTATGTCTAGTTTACTGTATTCAGAATCAGTCTCTCTATATCTTCTTTCTAAATTATTTATTACACCTTCGTATGGTAATGAAAATCTTCCTATTTTATATAATCTATCTTGAGTACCATATAAAATAATATTTAGATCTTTTTCCTGCAATTTTTCTACTGGCATATCTAAATCAATATTATTTTCTTTTGCAACCTCAACTAATATTCTATAATTCCAACCACGCCCCATTATAATTTTTTGCCATGGTAATATTGCTCCTTCATTTATACTTAATTTTTTATTTGGAATTAACAAATCAGGATCTACCCTTTGTTTTATTCCTAATCCAGAGCACTCTGGACAAGCACCATATGGATTATTAAAAGAAAAACTTCTAGGAGAAATTTCTTCTAAATTAATATCACAATCTGGACAAGCAAAATTTTGAGAATAAAAAATATCTTTAGATTTAATTTTATTTTCATCTAATTTATTATCTACTTCAATATTAACAATTATAATACCATTGCCTAAATCTAATGCTGTTTCTACAGAATTTGTTATTCTTTCCTTTTGTTCTTTTTTATCATCTTCGGATAAATTATCTTCTAAAATTATTCTATCTACAATAATTTCAATTGTATGTTTTTTTGTTTTTTCTAAAGTCTTATCTATGGCTTCTTCTATGTCCATTATAGTGCCGTCAATTCTAACTCTGACATAACCCGAACTCTGAATTTTCGATATTACATCTTTGTGCTCACCTTTTTTCCCTCTGATAACAGGAGCTATTATTAGAATTTTTTTATTTTTTTCTAAAGATAAAATTTTTGATATTATTTCATCTGTTGTTTGTTTGGTAACAATTTTATTACATTTTGGACAGTGTGGAATACCTATATTTGCCCATAATAATCTCATATAATCATATATTTCAGTAATAGTTCCCACGGTTGATCTAGGATTTTTAGCAATGCTTCTTTGATTAATTGCAATTGTAGGAGAAAGCCCCTCTATTTCATCTACATCTGGTTTTTCTTCTAATCCTAAAAACTGTCTAGCATATGATGATAGGCTCTCTACATATCTTCTTCTGCCCTCTGCATAAATTGTATCAAATACAAGAGAAGACTTCCCAGAACCAGAAAGACCAGTCACAACAGTCATTTTATTTTTTGGAATTTCAACTGTTATATTTTTTAAATTATGTACACGCGCACCACGTACAATAATACTTTTAGGTTCCATACATTATTGTGCCTTATTTTTTAAATGAGAATATTTTACACCAAAAAATGCTTAATGTAAATATAAAAGGTGCAAAATAAATTTGCACCTTAGAATATTTTAAATTCTTCTAATTGGGCATGGATTGCTTTTGTCTTTTATTTTCCTCCTGCACCATTCATCACCTTCATAACACACTCCATCTTCTTTCATACATGGAGGTAAAAATATTTGTAACAAAGTATTATTAACTGCATTTAGTTCCTCCCTTAACATCCTATTTACATTATATATTTCTTCTTGCGCACGCCAACATAGCCTTTTCAACTGTTCATGAGCAAGAGCATTTATATTCGCTTTCTTTATATATCTTACCATAGCCCCATATGGTGCTATAAGATAGAATAAATTATTATCTATTTTGTTATAAAGATCTCTCCAATTGCTCATTAACTGATATATTTTATCTTCAATATTTAATG
>JAGPKW010000097.1 GCA_018053685.1 Patescibacteria group bacterium | reverse complement strand
ATAAGTATCTGAAAATGGGGATATTTCATCTGAATGTTCGTATTTTTCAAATCTGGATTTTAGTTACTTTAAATAAGTCTTTAGTGTCTCGTTTAAAGGGATGTAAATTATAAATGAGAATAAATGTAAAAATTATATTTCACTTATTTTCAGTGAATTCACTTATTATAGTGGATAAAATCGTGAAAAAATTATTGACATTTAGCTTAAATATTTCTATTAGGTCTAACGACAAAATTAATAAAGGATTGAACGGCTAATGGAGGCTATAAAATCTTGTCAGCAAAGCAACGAGCAGTTTACGGTATCAGTTATTTATTGTATTTACCCTCTTCTTAATCCCTCAGAGTGCTGCAAGTACTATTTTTCCCCATAATCTTCCATTTATGCCGTCTTTTTTTATTTAATTTTGGTTTAAATTATTAGCTAATATTATATCTAACAAGCTCTTCTCACTATGTACTGCATAAGTGAGGAGGCGAAGCTGTAGACGGACTATATATTCACAAAATAAAGGAGGAAGGAATAATGAATACTAAATACATTTCAGGAAACACTGTTTTAAAAACTCATTCCTGGATGATACTAAACCTGATTGTCCTAATTTTTGCCTTCCTCTGCAATTCCTGTTCTACTAAAGCAAATAAAGGAACTATATCTGGAACTGTCACTCTGTTTAATGATATCCCCGATTATTATATAGAAAATCCTATGGATTTTTCTGGAGTAACCGTAGCATTATATAAAACAGCAGTTTTAGATACAACTCTAGTTCGTATCAATCAACAGTATCCTCAAATTGGGGTTCAGATAACTCAAGAAACCGAATTTGACCATCGTAATTATAATCCTTTAAAAGTTACAACTACCGATGCCGTAGGTAAATTTAGTTTCCCTTCTCTAACTCCTGGCGATTATAATATTGTTATTTGGAAAAATGAATGGGGTATTAGATATATTTGCTCTGTTAAAGCCATAGAAAAAGAAAATAATAATATTGGCAATATAGTACTTTATCCCGCAACTTATTATAATTCTACCATTGTGAGTGAACCTACTATCTTTAAATCTGACCATTCCTATTTTATTCTGACTGATGTAAATTTTACTTCTTCCGTAGAATTTCAACCACGTGCCCAAATCTTTATTAATCCTGGATGTATGCTAAAATTTTATGGTGGTGTCACTACTCCAGAATTTACCTTTTCCAAAGATATGTGGAAGATAACCTCCAGTAAAGAAATATATTCTACTTCTCCAGTTACCATGGATTTTGATAGCTATTATTCTGCGGTGAATTTTTATGGGGATGAGATTAATCTAAGATCTGGATTTGTGAGGTATGGAAGTAGTGGAATATCTACTATAAATGTCATTAATAATAGCATTAACAATATGATTTATAGAGATTGTGGCACAGCTGTAACATTAACTATTTTGGAAGGCAATTCTAATATAAATTATATTACTATTTTAAATTGTTCTACACACGGAATATCATGTAGATCTAACCTTGAAAAGTCCAATGTTTCATTAAATATTTCTCATTGTATTTTAAATAAAATTAAAGAGGATGGTGCATCTATAGGTATTTCCGGTACATATAATATAAATAACTCATATTTTGATACTATAAAATCTGCAATTAGAGCCAAAAATTGTAATGGCAATATTCAATATAATATATTTAATAATAATTATTATAATATATATAATTATTTCGTATACAATATTAATAATGAGATACATTATAATATATTTTATAAATCTACTATATGTATTCTTTTAACAGGAAATATAAATAATATTAATTATAATAATTTTTATTCTTCAAAAGATTACTTTATTTATATTTTAAAAGTTATATCTCCTCCGTATTCTACAGTTTTATCTAATGTTAATGCAACCAATAATTATTGGGCAGTAGAAGAAGTTAGCCAAAATCTTGCCGATGCAGAAGATGATCCAAGATGTCCTTATCATATTATTTATTTACCAAGACTTTTAAAACCTGTGAGTGAAGCAGGTATAAATTAAATATGGGAATTTAAAATATGTGGCTTTTTACTAATCTTAATTTACAAGAAAAATTGGGAATTTCTAAATATAATACTGATAAATTCTCTGTGTATGGGGATTTCATTTGTGAATTGGAACCCGAAACAAACACATATTGGTATTATTATGGATATTTATTATTCCGTAATGGTTTGGATCCTAAAGGAAATAGCATTAAAGATAAAATTAATAATGCAATAATCAATAAACAAGATCTCAAAAATATAATTAAAGGAAATTTTATATTTATAAAATATAATAAAAATTCTTTTGAAATCATTGGGGATCGTTTTGGAATTCAAAAATGGTTTATTTGGCAAGATGTGGATAATTTTATTATTTCCGATAGGTTGTCTACGATTAAAGAGATTTTAAAACCTGTAATATATCCTGAAGCTATGGCTATTTACTCGATAACTTACCACTGGACATCAGAATTGACTATTTTTAAGTCCATAACCCATAATGGACCTTCTCATTTTGTGTCTTATTATGATGGTTTACTTACAATATCAAATTATTGGAATCCTTTAGAGCTTTTAAATCTTAAAAGAGAAGACGTAAATATTAAAGATATTGTTAATATTCTTTCAGAGCATATTGAACAACTTCTATTTAATTATAAAGGTGAAATCAGTTTATCTCTTACTGGTGGAGCAGACACGAGAAATATATTAGCTCTATTGTTAAAAAATAGAATAAAACCTCACTTATACACCTATGGCAATCCTGAATCAGCGGATTGTGTCAGAGCAGCCAATATTGCAAAGGGTCTAAATTTACCCCATTCTATATATAATATACAAATGACTTCAAATATTTTTAAAAATTATAGTAGAAAGATTATTCAATTAGGACAATCACTCACTTCAATTCATAGAGCTCATAGAATAATGTCAGTTGAAAGAGAGGCTGATTATGCTGATATTATGTTTTTAGGAACTTTGGGCGGTGAATTTGTAAAAGGAGTTAGTGAGGATGATTATATTGTCCCTTCAATAGTATTTAAAAATTGGGATACTTATAGATTAAATACTGATATTATCCATAATTGGATAGAGAATAAGAATATTAACGAATTAGCAATTAATAATGAAATTATAATTAATTATTTAAATTCAGAACCGTATTTCCAGGGAAATATTATACAAAGAAAAATGGCAGCTCTTTCTTATATTACTGCCCATCTTCATGATGCTCAAGATATAATATTATATCAATATCCTATGAAATATGTATTTACTCCATTCCTTGATATTGATTATTTAGAATTATTATTTTCTTCAAGTTTTAGTTTTAATAATAAAGAAATTATTTCTAATAAATTAATGCGCAGAGTCAATAATCCTATTTATTGTTCTAATTTTATCAAAGAAGCCTATCCTCCCTTAGGTTCATATAAATATAGTGGTGAGCATAAACCTAATGAGGTTCTTCTGAATCCATATTATGCTGCTTT
>JAGPKW010000006.1:11105-15897 GCA_018053685.1 Patescibacteria group bacterium | reverse complement strand
TATATTAAAAATTATATTTAACAGACCAAGACCAAGCATAAGTTTTTATGCTGAATCCAATGCCTCATTTCCAAGTGGTCATGCAACAATAGTTGTAGCATTTTTTGGGTTTATTTGTTATTTTCTTGTAAAGAATTCTAAGAAAAACAGAAATAAGATTTTATATATTATTGCTTTTATTATAATTTCTGCTCTTGTAGGTTTTAGCAGACTTTATTTAGGTGCTCATTATCTGACTGATGTGTTAGGTGGATTTTTGCTTGGTTTAATTAGCGTATTGTCTTCAATATGTATTTCTGAATTATTCTTTATAAAAAATAATAAAAATAAAAATTTAAAAAATTTTTATCTATTTGTATTAGCATTTATTCTATTGTTGGTATCTTTTACATTATTGTTTAAACAAAAAATAAATCCATTAAAAGTATCTTTTTCAAAAAATATTAATATGCAGTATGTAAATTCTGATATAAATAAACAATTTGATAGTAATAAAATATCTAAATATTCTGAACAATTATCTGGCCAGGTAGAAGAACCAATTTCTTTTATAATTATTGCGAATAGTGATACTGATTTAATAAATTTATTTAACAAAGCTGGTTGGGAATTAGCTCAAAAACCAACATTACAATCAGTAATTAATGTTATTATGGCAGCAATAAAAAATAAACAAGATTCATCAGCTCCTATGACGCCATCTTTTTGGAATACTCAGGTTCATAATTTTGGTTTTGAAAAAGCAACAATAGAAAATACTTCGAGGAAAAGGCATCATGCTAGATTCTGGGAAACTAATATATTAATAGATGGTAAAAAAGTCTATTTAGGTACAGCAAGTTTAGACATTGGTATAAAATGGGGTATAACACATATAATAGCACCAGACATAGATACTGAAAGAGATTTTTTATTTAATGATTTAAATCAAACAGGATTAATAAAAAAATATAATAAACAATTATTTGTTTCCCCAACGCTTGGTAAAAATTTTGCAGGAGATACATTTTTTACGAATGGTGAGGCATATATGATTGAATTATAAATAAAAAAGTATTATAATATTTTTTGTTTTTTGTTTTTGTTTTTAAATTTTAGATTTATATATTATTATGAAACATTTGTTACAATATTTAAAAAAATATACACCATGGATTCTATTGGTTTTTGTATTAATTGGTGCACAAGGATTTGCAACATTGGCATTACCGGACTATACATCAAAAATAATTGATGATGGTATTGCAAAAAATAATATGCAAGCTGTTTGGTCAAATGGCTTAAAAATGTTAGCAATCACTGTGCTAGCTGGTATTTTTGCAGTTGGAGTAGGATATTTAGCTTCAAAGATTTCTGGTGGTTATGCTAAAAAAATACGTGAAGAAGTTTTTAAAAAAGTAGAGAATTTTTCATTGAGTGGGTTCAACACATTTTCATCATCTTCTTTAATAACTCGTGCTACAAATGATATACAGCAAATACAGAACATATTCTCTATATTATTAAGGCTCGTCTTAATAGCTCCATTAATGGGAATTGGTGCTATCATTAAAGCATATAAATTAGCACCAAGCATGTCATGGATTATTATAGTTGCAATGTTTATTTTGCTTGTTCTAATTATTACAATATTTTTTATAGCTGTTCCAAAATTTAAAGTTATTCAAAAACTTGTTGATAAAATAGGACTTCAAACAAAAGAAATGATAACTGGTGTAAGAGTAATAAGAGCATATAATAAAGACAAGCTTATTCAAGATAAATTTGATGAAGTCAACAAACAATCAACAAAATTAAATCTCTTCGTAACTCGTTTTATGGGTATATTAGCACCAGTCATGACATTGATTATGGGTTTAACATCAGTTGGTATTGTATGGTTTGGGTCTCATCTAATAAATCAAAATTTATTAGAAGTTGGTGATATTCTCGCTCTTATACAATATATTACTCTGGCAATAATAGCATTTTTAATGTTTTCTGTTATATTTATTCTCATACCAAGAGCTGCAGTATCTATAAAAAGAGTTGAAGAAGTATTGACAGTTGAGCCATCTATAAAAGATCCACAAAATCCAAAACATTTTTCAAATAATATGGCTGGATCTATTGAATTTAAAAATGTTGGTTTTAGGTATGAAGATTCAGAGCAAACAGTTTTAGCAAATATTTCATTTATAGCTAATCCTGGGAAAGTCACAGCTATTATAGGTGGCACAGGTAGTGGTAAAACAACATTGTTAAATTTAATACCAAGATTATATGATGTATCTTCTGGCGCAGTTTTAATAGATGGAATTGATGTAAGAGATGTAGAGCAAAAAGAATTAAGAGATGCTATAGCATATGTTCCTCAAAAAGCTCAGTTATTTTTTGGGACAATTAAAGATAATATGCTTTATGCTAGAGAGAATGCTACAGATGCAGAAATATATAAAGCATTAGATATAGCTCAAGCTACAGAATTTGTAAATTTACTGCCCAAAAAACTAGATGATGATGTATCCCAAGGTGGTAGTAATTTATCAGGAGGGCAAAAGCAAAGATTAACAATAGCTAGAGCTATATTAAAGAGATCAAAAATATATTTATTTGATGATTGCTTTTCAGCATTAGATTTTAAAACAGATGCATTAGTTAGAAATGCTTTAAATAAAGAATTAAGTGATGCAACAATTTTAATAGTAGGACAAAGAATTAGCACGATCATGGGAGCTGATAATATAATAGTATTAGATAATGGTAGAATTGCTGGCCAGGGTAAGCATGAATATTTATTAAAGACTTGTTCTGTATATCAAGAAATTGTAGCAAGTCAATTATCAGAAAAAGAAATTAATAATACAACAAAATAATATGGCAAACGAGAATAAACAAGGTTTAGGAGGCGGTAGGAGAAGAGGCAGAATGTCAACCGAAAAACCTAAAGATTTTAAAAATACATCCAAAAAACTTCTAAATTATCTTAAACCACATAAGACTATATTTATTTTTTCTATTATATTAGCTACTTTAAGCACCGTATTTAGTATTTTAAATCCAAAGATTCTTGGAGAGATGACTGATACTATTGTTAAAGGAATAGAAAGTAATAAAGGTATAGATTTCCAAGCATTAGGTAAGACAGCTCTTATTTTGTTATCTTTATATATTGCTAGTGCGATATTTAATTATATTGAACTATGGTTGATGTCTTCTGCATCACAACAAATAACATATAATTTGCGTAAAGATATTGCTTCAAAAATATCTAGATTGCCATTAAAATATTTTGATTCTAGTCAGAGAGGTGATGTTGTCAGCCGTGTTACTAATGATGTTGAAACAATAAGCCAAAATTTAAACCAAAGTCTAGTTCAACTTTTAGAGTCAATTATAAAAGTAATCGGAATATTGATAATTATGTTGACCACAAGCTGGCAATTATCGCTAATTGCAATATTGATATTGCCTATTAGTTTTCTTTTTGTTAGAGTCATTATGAAAAAATCACAGAAAAATTTTGAAATTCACCAACAAGCTCTTGGTGATATGGATGGCCACATAGAAGAAATGTTTTCAAATCATTTGATTGTAAAAAGCTTTAATGGAGAAGATGAGTCAACAGGGAAATTTAATTCTATCAATGATAATTTATATGAGAGTAATTGGAAATCTCAATTTTTAGCAGGTTTAATGATGCCTATTATGTCAGTTGCTAATAATCTTGGTTATGTAGGAGTTGTACTTGTTGGTGGAAGAATGGCTATATCTGGTAAGATAACTATTGGAGATATTCAAGCCTTTATTCAATATATGAGTCATTTTACACAGCCCATTACTCAAGTTGCTAATATTACAAATATACTCCAATCAACAATAGCAGCAGCAGAAAGGATATTTGAATTTTTAGATGAAGAAGAAGAAAAACCAGAAATAGATGTTATACCAGCTCCAGAGCATGTAAACGGAGAAGTTGCTTTCAACCATGTTTATTTTAGTTATAATAAAGAAGAAGCTATAATTAAAGATTTTACTGCATATATAAAACCAAAATGTAATGTAGCAATAGTTGGCCCAACTGGCGCAGGTAAAACAACAATAGTGAATCTTTTAATGAGGTTTTATGATATTGATAAAGGTTCCATATCAATAGATGGTATTGATATTGATAAAATGAGCAAAAAAGATGTTCGTCAGATGTTTGGAATGGTGTTACAAGATACTTGGTTATTTAGTGGAACAGTTGCTGAAAATATAGCATTTGGTAAACCAAACGCAACTCAAGATGAAATAATAAAAGCTGCTAAAGAATCTTATGCAGACCATTTTATAAGAACCCTCCCTAATGGTTATAATACAATAATAGAAGATTCTATAGATAATATATCAGCAGGAGAAAAGCAACTTTTAACAATAGCCAGAGCTTTATTAGCTGACCCTCCAATGTTAATATTAGATGAAGCTACTAGTTCTGTTGATACTAGAACAGAAATTGCTATACAAGCAGCGATGGATAAACTAACAGATAACAATAAAACAAGTTTTGTAATAGCACATAGATTATCTACAATAAAAAATGCAGATTTGATATTAGTAGTCAAAGATGGAAATATCGTTGAACAAGGTAAGCATGAGGAATTACTTGCAAAAAATGGTTTTTATGCATCTATATACAATAGCCAATTTGCAGAATAATACTCATGTTACTTTTCTCTTTATTTTGCGTTATAATTAGAATAATAATAAATAATAAACAAATATATGAAAAAAATAATACCAATATCAATTGGGGTATTATTGATAGTGGGAG
>JAGPKW010000006.1:5729-11005 GCA_018053685.1 Patescibacteria group bacterium | reverse complement strand
TATTTAACAGGTTATGAAGAAGTAGATAATATTATAAATAATAATGCAGTAGTTGATACATCATGGTTAAATATAAAATCAGCAATAGAAAATTGTAATGTTAAAGATATAATGCAAGCACATAGTCTGCTAGTTTCAGCAACATTAAAAGATGGAACAAAAATAACAGGATATGAACCCAAAATAGATGATATTATGGATGTTGTAAATACCTCAAAAGATAAATGTGGGGATATAACAATCGCGACAGAATAATTAAATAATATTAATTATATGAAAAAAGCATTTTTATTTATATTATTTTCCCTACTTACTATACAAGTTGAAGCATCAGATTTAGATAATATTGATACTGGTGCTTGCACTATGGAATATGATCCAGTATGTGCAGAAGTTCAGATTGAGTGTATAAAAGCCCCATGTAATCCAGTTTATCAAACATTTAGCAACATGTGCCAAATGAGAAAAAATAAGCTAGCAAAATTTTTATATAAAGGTAGATGTGAAGATGGCTATGGTATTAGCAATATCCCCAGATGTATAGGCGGTCTAAATGGCCAGAAATGTGGATATGGTACAACACAAATAATAGACCCATGCTTGTTAAGTGATAATACTAGCAGAAGAATTTGTGCAGATAGTTTAATGAGGCAGGAAGATAGAAACAGAATAGAAGAATATGTAAGAGATAATATATCTAAGATATCAAATGATTTTGGGATTCATGAAGTATTGGGAGGGAAGTTTTATGTAACAAACATGTATTGGGTTTATGAGGATAATTTAAATTTACTTCAAGTAGAATATGAGGATGGGCATGTATCATATATTGCAAATTTATTTGCTTTTACTAATGTTTTAGAAAAAACAAAAGACAACCCATATGGTATAAAAGTAGATTTGTTTTATTTAGTAAAAGATAATGGTAAAGAAGTAGATAAAAAAAATGATGATAAAAATATTATAGAAGAATATATTAAAAACAATATAACACAAATAGCAAAAAATTATGGTATAGAAAGCAGCTATGGTAAGCAGTTGTATGTTATAGGAGAAATTAATTGGATTAATGATAATAATTTAAGATTTGAATTTAGTGATGGATATAATAATTATACAGTTGAAATCACTACCCATTTGGAGCCGTCAGGTGTTGTAAAAATAGATAATTTACAAATGATAAAGGAAAATGAAATAATCCAGGAAAGTGTAAAGACAAATCTAGTAAAAGAACCAATAGCAAAAAAACGAACTATTTTTGTAAGAATAAAAGAGTTTTTTAGGAGTATATTTAAGCCAAAAATGAAAAATAAGTAATATACAATATATAATATGGCATTTAAAGATAATGCCATATTTATATTATTGCACCAAAATGTTAATTTCATTCGTATAATATATATCATTAACCAAAAAATATGAAAACATATAAAGATTTTTTAAAAGGAATAAAACAAAAAGAGCCAAGTAAGACTCTTTTTGATAGAATAATACAAAATATAAAAGCAGAGGAGAATTTTATTATATTGAGAAGGAAAATTATGTTTATTTCCATCAGTACAATAATATCTATGTCTTTATTTATATTTTCTATTGTTCTTATCAGAAATAAGGCAGTAGAAACAGGTTTTTCATCCTTTTTTTCATTAATCTTTTCAGATTTTAATATAATTTTACAGAATAGGAAGAATTTTATAATTTCACTACTTGAAACTATACCAATAACTAATGTAATATTATCATTATTAATAGGAGCTATGTCATTCTTCTTTATAAAAGTTTTTCTGCAAGTTATCAAGATATTTAATAATTATAAACAAAATAATAATTACAAACTAATAAATTAAAATTATGGAAGAAAAAAATGATATTGGACCAGAAAAAATTAATATTATAAGTGATGTATTTAAATCAAAAGCATTTAAGATTGTTGGAGGCGTAATCTTATCCTTAATAATTTTATTAATTACATTCAGTTTTGGCGTCCATATAGGTTTTGAAAAAGCAAACTTTTCATATAATTGGCGAGATAATTATAATAACAATATATTACAGCACGGAATGGAGCCACCTTTTAATGAGAGATTTAAAGATCAAAATATGGGATTTATAAACTCAAATGGGTCTGCTGGAGAGATTATAATGATTAATAATGATGGATCACTAGTAATAAAAGATATAGACAATACTGAAAAGATAGTAATTATAGATGATAATACAACTATCAGAATGTTTAATCAAAATGTTGGGAAACAAGATCTAAAGGTTGGACAAAAGGTTGTTATAATAGGAGAACCAAATAGTTCTGGAGAAATAGAAGCTAAATTAATAAGGATAATGCCAGAGCCATTAAACAAATAAAGATATTAATATGTCTAAAAAAATTTTGCAGCAAATAACAAAACATAAAGTAATTGTCCCATTAGTTATTTTGACTCTTGGTTTTGGTATATATTTTATAGTAAGAGCATCTGGAAACCAATCAAGCGGAGCAATAGAATATACAATTGGTACAGTTGAAAAAGGGACAATAATATCAACTATATCTGCCACTGGGCAGGTTAATGCTTCAAGTCAGTCAGATTTAAAAACAACTGCATCTACTACCGTATTGCAAGTCAATGCAAAGGAAGGTGACAAGGTAAAGGCAGGTGATGTTTTGATTATTCTTGATTCATCTGATATAGATAAGCAGATACGAAATGCAAGGATTAATTTAGAGACAGCACAAAATAATTATAAAAAAGCTATTGATGGGCCAACTGAGTTACAACTAGCTCAAGCACAAAGTTCTCTACAAAACGCTAAAGATAATGTAGAAAAATTGAAAATTTCTCAACAGACTACATATAATCAAACACTTGAATCAAAAGAAAATGCAGAAACGGCATTAGAAAATTCATATACATCAGCCCTAAATACTATAGATGCAGCTTTTATGGGATTTAGCAATATAATGAATGATTTAAGGACAGTTTTATATCTTACAAATGAATTATTACCTCAAGATATAACTGGTGACCCTACAAAGGATGTAAATTTAATTGACTTAAGTCAGTTTTATAATGTAGAGATACCAAAGTATTGGGAGGATATTTCAAATTCTTATGTTTTTGATACTGATGCTGATAAAGATACATTTATTACATTAGCTAAAAAAGCAACATTAGCATATAAAAATGCAAGGACTATTTATGATACAAATGTTGTTGGATACAGGAACTTAAGTAAAAGCTCATCAAAAGAAGAAATAGGAAGTTTTTTAGATAATGCAATTAATACAGCAGAAACTATTACAGAAGCCACACGAAATTTAAATAACTTATATAATTATTTTATTGATTATAGTAACCAAAGGAAGAGGACACTTTATTATAATATAAATACATATAATACATTATTAAAGCAAGATACATCGTCAGCAAACTCATATTTATCTCAGCTTATATCTGCTAAAACCGGTGGATCTGGTATAGTAACAGCAAAAAAGAATTTGGATGATATAAATACAAGCCTTGCAAATTTAATTAAGAATCAGCCAATAGATTTAGCTGCAGCTCAGAGTAATTTAAAAATACAGGAAGCTTCATATAAAGAGTTAATATCACCACCTGATCCTATAGAAGTAAAATCTTATGAATTGTCCGTTAGCCAGGCAGCAGATAATTTACAGAATCTTCTAGATGAAAAAGACGAAAATTACATAATAAAAGCGCCCTTTGATGGAAAACTTGCTAATCTAAATGTTAATGTTGGAGATAAAACTTCTGCTGGATCGATTCTGGCAACTGTTATTAGTGACCATAGTATTGCAGAGATTTCTTTTACTGAAATAGATATACCAAAAATAAAAGTTGGCCAAAAAGCAACATTAACATTTGATTCTGTAGAAAATTTAACAATAACTGGTAAAGTTGTAGAAGTTGATACTCTAGGTACAACAACCCAAGGGGTTGTTTCTTATACTGTGAAAATTAGTTTTGATATAGAAGATCAGAGAATTAAACCAGGTATGAGCGTGACCGCTGATATTATAACTGATTCAAAATCAGATATATTAATTGTTCCAAATTCAGCTATTAGAACCTCTAACGGTTTGAGTTATGTTGAAACTTTTAACAACTCTATAAGTACAGATAGTAATGGCATTTTAATAACAAAATTAATACCAACAAAAATTAATGTAGAGACTGGTATTTCAGATGATACTAATACAGAAATAATAAATGGTTTAAATGAAGGAGATAAAGTTGTTATAAAAACAAGTGCTTCTAATACTAGTACTAGTTCATCAAAATCAACATCTACTAGCTCAAGATCAAATATGAATTTTATGCAACAAATGAATGGAGGCGGAGGATTCCCAGGTAGATAATTATACATTATGAAAAATATTATAGAATGTAAAAATATAACAAAGATTTATGTTAATGACGGCAATTCTACAGTAGCATTAAATGGTGTTTCATTTACAATACAGGAAGGTGAGTTTGTTGCTATAATGGGACCGTCTGGATCTGGTAAATCAACATTGATGCATATTGTAGGAGCATTAGATGTGCCAACTAGTGGTCAGTATTTTTTAGATGGAAGAGATATGTCGAAATTAGGGGAGGATGATTTAGCTAATATAAGGATGAACAAAATAGGATTTGTTTTTCAAGCTTTTAATTTATTGCCAAGGACGACAGTGTTAAGAAATGTTATGTTACCCCTAATGTATAATAATGTTGATATACATGAAGCAGAGGAACGGGCGAAAAAAGCTATAATGAGCGCTGGCCTTAATGAATCAAAGATTTATAGTTTATCTAATCAATTGTCGGGTGGACAAATGCAGAGAGTTGCAATAGCAAGAGCTTTGGTAAATAATCCGTCTATTATATTAGCGGATGAACCAACAGGTAATTTAGATACAAAAACTGGAGAAATAGTTTTAGCAACATTTCAGCAGCTAAATAGAGAAAAAGGACATACAATAGTCTTAATTACACATGAGCCAGATGTTGCTGAGCATGCTGATAGAATTATAACAATTAGAGATGGCCTTATAATACAAGATAAAGTAATAAAAACTAGATGAAAGTATCATATTTATTTAGAGAAGTATATTATGCATTAATGTCAAATAAAGTAAGATCATTTCTTACTATTTTAGGTATAGTAATAGGTATAGGGTCTGTTATAGCAATGATATCCGTTGGCCAAGGGTCAAAAAATTCTATAGAATCAAGTATAGAATCTTTAGGATCTAATTTAATATTAGTAACTCCTGG
>JAGPKW010000006.1:0-5629 GCA_018053685.1 Patescibacteria group bacterium | reverse complement strand
CAACTGCAAAATGAGGTTACTAATATATTATTAGAAAGACATAAAATATCAGATGCATCATTAGCAGATTTTATAGTTGTAAATCAAGCTGATATATTAGCTACAGCTTCTTTAATAACAGATACATTTACTACATTATTGGGTTCAATTGCTGCGATATCTTTACTTGTTGGTGGTATAGGAATTATGAATATGATGTTAACAACTGTGACTGAGAGGACAAGAGAAATAGGTTTAAGAAAAGCTATCGGAGCTAAGAGAAGAGATATAAATAATCAATTTTTAATGGAAGCGGTAGCTTTAACGTTTTTTGGAGGGCTTTTTGGAATAATGCTTGGATGGTTATTATCTTTAGCTATTTCAAAACTTGGAGGCATACCAACGTCAATATCTACATCCTCAATTTTATTAGCTTTTGGTGTTTCAGCTCTGATCGGCATTTTATTTGGATATTATCCAGCAAATCGTGCTTCTAAATTAAACCCTATAGAAGCTCTTAGATATGAATAATTAATAATATTAATAATATGAAAAAACAGATAATAATCTTTTCTTTAATTTTAGTGGCAAGCACCATACTATCATTTCTTTTAGGAGTATTTTATTCAAAAAATGTAAACAACAAAAACGATTCGTTTTCCACGACTCAAAGAAATATAATTATGAATTACGGTTATGGTTTTAATAGGGCAAATATAAAAGAAAGTAATATGATAGATGGAGAAATATTATCTAAAGATGATAATTCTATAACAGTAAAGTTAAAAGATGGGGGATCTAAAATAATTATTTTTTCAAATTCTACAAATGTGTTAAAATCTACACAAGTAACGCTTAATGATATAAATATTGGAGATAATGTAATAATTTCTGGGAAAGCTAATAGTGATGGAAGTGTTATAGCTGATTCAATACAAATAAGAAATCAATTAGTGCCAAAGCAAGATAATGCTGCTCAACAATAATTATATAAATAAAGATGAACAACAATAAATCTGATAAAGATTTAATTATAGAGTATTTAGATGGCAGTAATGAGTCGTTAAATATTTTGATAAGGAGATATTTACAGCCAATTTATAACTTTGTATATACTTATATTAAAGACGAAGAAGAAGCTGAAGATGTTGTTCAAGAAGTATTTTTAAAAGCTTGGAGAAATTTAAAAAAATTTAAAAAAGATAAGAATTTTAAAACATGGATTTATAAAATAGCTAAAAATAGTAGCTTAGACTTTTTAAAAAAGAAAAAAAATATTACATTTTCAGAACTTAATAAAAACAGTTATAATAATGATGTTGAAACATTTGTTGATAGCATAGAGGATAATGATGACCTACTTCCAGATGAGATATATTATAAATTAGAATTACAGAAGGATATAGAAGAAATATTAGATGAAATTCCTGTAATATATGGAGAAGTTCTAAATTTATATTATATTAATGAATTTAATTTTAGGGAGATAAGTGAAATATTGGGTGTCTCAATTAATACTGTAAAAAGTAGATACAGAAGGAGCCTAATTATATTAAAAGAAAAAATAAAAAGTATAACATGAATGAAAATAAACACAAATTAAATATAGTAATTGTTGGTGGAGGAGCTAGTGGAGTTGCTACTGCTATATTTGCAAAGCGAAAAAATCCAAACAATGAGGTTATTATTTTAGAAAAAAATGATAAAATTTGTAAAAAAGTTTTAATTTCCGGGAATGGCAGGTGTAATTTATTAAATAAGAATTTAGACATAAATAAATATCATACAGAATATTTTAATAGCACAAAAGAAATTATAGAAAATGTATTTAAAAAATTTGATAATAAAAAAATATTGAATTTTTTTGAGAATTTAGGGATACTATTTAAAGAAGAAAAAGATGGAAAATTTTATCCAATAACAGATAGTGCAAATAGCATAGTTAATGTTTTGTTATATGAATTAGAGAAATTGAATATTAAAGTTTTCCTTAATACGGCAGTAAAAGATATTAAAAAAGATAATAATATTTTTATAATAAAAACAAATAATGATATTTTTTCTACAGATAAGGTTGTAATTTCAACAGGAGGATGTGCTTATCCCCAAATAGGTACAACTGGTGATGGCTATATATTTGCCGAAAGATTTAACCATAAAATAATAAAACCATTTCCATCTGTTGTGCCATTAATTATAGATTGTAAATATTTAAAAAAAATTTCAGGAATAAAATTTAGCGGAAATGCAAAGATCATTTTTAATAATCAGATAATAAAAGAAAATGGGGGTGATATTCTATTTACAGATTATGGTATTTCTGGATCTGCAATAATTTCTATTTCAAGATATGCAACAGAATTACTAAATAAAAATATAAAAAATAAATTATTTTTAAGTATAGATTTTCTTCCAAATTTAGATGAGGAAAAACTGCAAAAACATATAATCAATATAAAAAATATCAACAAAGAAAAAGATATTAAATTTTTATTATTAGGGTTAATAAATCCAAAATTAATAGATTATATTTTTTTAGATAAAATTAATTTGAATAAAAAATTAGAAGATTTAAATATTGGGGATATTAAAATAATAATTGATACATTAAAAAATACACAATATAAAATAATAGGAAGCAAGGATTTTCATTTTGCTCAAGTTACTGCTGGCGGTGTAAATTTAAAAGAAATAAATAATAATTTGGAATCAAAAAAAGTAAAAGGTCTCTTTTTTACGGGTGAAGTTTTAGATGTAGATGGTGATTGTGGTGGTTTTAATCTAATGTGGGCGTTCGCGAGTGGCGCTGTTGTTGGAGATAGTCTTTAATTTTTTCAGATAACATTGCTGGCAATAAAAATGCTATTATAAATGATATTAATATAAATAAAATATTTTTAAAATGATAATTTATATTTAAATTATTAAAATATTTATATAAAGATTGTAATATTTCAAAATGTAATAAAAAAATATATAAACTATTTCTTCCAAAAAACGAAAATGATTTATATATTTTTTTATTTTTTATATTATCATTAACATAGAACAATAAAATAAATAGAGTAGGAGCATATATTAATTGGAAATTAGAATATTCTTCATTTTTTTCTATTATGCTAAATAAAAAATATATTATAAAAATTATTAATGAAAACTTTTCAAAATTTATTTTTTTTAATATATATTTGAAATCATAAATATAATAATTTTTTCTAAAAATTATTCCAAAAACAAAGAAAAATAAATATGGTAAAAATGTATGAAAATCATATATTGTTGGAATTAATATTATGCTTATAAATGATATTATAAAAGAAAGTATTAGACTTTTTTTATTTCCTATCTTATCGATTATTTTATTTATGATAGGATAAAATATATATGCTTGTATTAAAATTGGCATAAAATAAAATGGGGCTGAGATTTTACCATCAAATATTTTTATAATATTAGTTAGATTGAAAGTGTATTTTTTTAATATAAATAAAAATATGCAAACTATGAGATATGGGATGATTAATCTTATTACCTTTTTTTTATAAAAATTTTTTATTGACTCTTTTGAATAGTCTTTTAAGTATAATAAACAGCCAGATGAAATTATAAAAAATGGAATTGCGAACCTACATAATTTAACTATAAAAAAATATAGTTCACCTAGATTATTTTTATAAATTAGAACTATGTGTCCTATAAATGCTGCTAGTATAGCGAGGCCTTTTATAAAATCAAAAAAATTAATTCTTGAATTTAATTTGTTTTCTTCTATATTATCTTTTTTCTTTAAATTTTTTAAAGTTTTTAAATTAAGTAATATATATAAAATAGCTATTTCTGTTAAAACATATATATTTGTAAATTCAAAAGACATATTTTTAATTAGATTTTTGGATATCTATAATTTTATTTTCTCTATCTTGTTTATTATTATCTGATGATTTTAGGGCAATAGCTTGTTGTATAATTGATAATATACTGCTTATAATCCAATATAAAGTTAACCCCATTGGGAATGATAACCCTATCCATATAGTCATTATAGGAAGTATATAGAGCATTTGAGCATTCATAGCATTGGTTATATTATCTTCTTTTGTCCCCTCAACAGAAGGTATTTTTTTTGGTGTTATCATTTTCGTTTGTATATACTGTAATATTCCAGACATTATAGCTAATATTATTCCATATATATTATATACTGTTGTATTTGTCGTCTTATCTTTAGCAATTGCTTTTTGCGTTAAATCTAAAAACCCGAAAGCTGTTTTGTTAAAATATACATAATCTTTTTTTATAAAGCTAATATTTTTATATATAGCATTTTCAAGTGGCTGCATTTGCCCATTAATTTTTATTTGTCCAGCCATATATCCATTTAGTACATTTATGAGACCTATTAATACTATAAGCTGAAGGATTAATGGCAAGCATGAAGAAAATGGATTTACTTTTTCTGTCTTATATAAATTCATTATTTGCATAGCTTGTTGTTCTTGATCCTTAACAGTATTTTTTATTTGGTTCATTTTTTCTTGAACAATACTCATTTTTTTCTGAATTTTTATAGACTTCCAATTAAGTGGGAATAAAATAAGTCTTATCAATATTGTTAATATTATTATAGCTATTCCAAAGTCTATTTGTGGAAGTATTCCATGTATAGCAGTTAAAAAGTTAATCATTGGTTGCACTATTAAAGTAAAAAACATAAATTTATTTTATTATTTAAAATATATAAAAAATATTATACAGGTTATTTTATAAAAATACTATTATTTAAATATTTTATTATTTTCTACCAGATCTATTCCTCCCTTACTAAATGGATTGCATCTCAATATTCTCCAAGAACCTATTATTATACCTTTAATTAACCCATATTTCTCAATAGCCTGTTTTGTGTATTCTGAACAAGTTGGATAATATCTACAAGCAGGTTTTTTTATTTTACTCCAATATGGGCTATGATCTGGTGAAAAATATAATTGATATATTTCTATCAATTTTATAGATACTTCTGATGGTATTTTTGTTATATTTTTACTCATTTTTTATTAATAAATTAGCATCTGATAATATTTTATCAATTTTTTGTTTCATTAATTCATATGGTATTTCTAATATTGGAGATTTGCAGAAAAAAACAATATTAAATCCTGGTTTTATATTTTTATAAATTAATCTGATTATTTCTGACATTTGTCTTTTTATTCTATTTCTTTTTACTGCTCTTTTTTCAATTTTTGAGGGCACAACAACTGATACTTTGGAGTAATTAAGATTATTTGGAATAAATTTAATATAAAATTCATTTGCTCCAACATAATTTCCATTTTTTATTATTTCTTTAAATTCTTTAATTTTTTTTACTCTATATTTTTTCTTTAACATAATATTTATACAAAAAGATGATACTTATAAGGTATCATCTTTTTGTAATTGAGTAAACCTTTATTTTAAGAATAATTTCTTTTTAACTGTAAGCTGGTGTCTACCTTTTGCCCTTCTCCTTGCTAAAACTCTTCTTCCATCTTTTGTTGACATTCTAGCTAAAAATCCATGAGTTCTTATTCTTTTTCTTTTACTTGGCTGGTATGTTCTTTTGGTTTTTGACATATTTTTAACTTATTTAGCTTATTTTCAATAA
>JAGPKW010000096.1 GCA_018053685.1 Patescibacteria group bacterium | reverse complement strand
CACCTATGGAAATATCTATATCTGGTTTAACTAAGAGGTCTAAATCATAACTTCCAACTATTTGGGCTTTTCCGAAACTGTTTAAGAGGTTAAATAACCCTTCTTCGTAAAGTAATTTATCTCCTGAGACTTTTAATGAGTCTATCATTTTAAGAGTATATAATTTATGAATAGTTTTGTTAACTGATTAAATAAAAGAGATGACTGAATAGGTTACGAAATATATGAGACTCATACAAAATATCGCATATAATTGTGATGTATAATGTTTTATTTCCATAACATACGCAAAACCGTATCCTTTGGAAACAAAACTACCTAAGAATATAAAAACTATTTTTAGTACTACCCTGTTTCTCTAAATAACCCTTTGAAACTAAACTATCTAAAAGGTTAAAAGCCTGTTGTCTGGATATATTTAAATCTTTAGCAACATCAGAAGAAGTAATCTCTTTATACTTCTTTATTAACTCTAATACATCCTTTTCTCTCTTTGAAGGTCTCATATCAAAAGATATACTCTTTAATCCTTCCTCTATCTTTGCTAAGGAGGATTGTAAGGAGTATTTAACACCATCTGTAAAGTATTCTAACCATTCTGTCTTATCTCCACTATCTGCAGAATGTAGTGAATCAGAATACATAATTCTATCTATATCATAGTAATCATCTAGTATAAAAAACTTGTTTATCTTATATCCTAATTTATCTAGAAGAAGTGTAGTGGTTAATCTGCACACTCTACCATTACCATCAACAAAGGGGTGAATATATACAAACTCATGATGATATATACCTGCTTTTAATATAGGCAATTCTTCAGAGGTACTAGTCCATTCAATCAATTCTTTAAGTAGTTGTTTTATTTCCATTCTTGTATGTTTAGGTGGTTCATGTTTAATAATAATGGAACCGTCTTGAGTTGGATTTCCCACTACAACCTTTCTATTCCTAATTTCACCGCTGATTTCATTTTCAACACCCTCTAAAAGTTGTTTATGGATTTTAAGTATAGTATCAATGTTTAATGTAGTAAATTTCTTACCAATCTGCTTAAGGATATCAAAATAGTTTCTGACTTCTTTTTCATCTCTGTTTGCTGGTGTTCTACCTCCTAGTATTAAGTTAGTCACTTCTTCTTGAGAGAGTGGATTGCCTTCAATACTATTAGAAGAAAAAGAGGATTTAACAAGATTATGTTTTTCCAGATTAAGAAGTAGTTCTTTAGGAACTACTTGAGATTCTAATTTGCCATAGAGTCTTTCAATAGAGGAGATGTTTTCTAAGATCTTTTTGCTTAAATTGTACTTAGTATTTATCATGATCTATTATATGAATATGTAAAACAATTGTCAAGTTAATTGACAAGGTATTTGACAATATAAGTGATTGTTAGGATGCGAATTTAAGGATACCAAAAGAAGGTTTTTAAATATAATAAATGAAACTATAAAAAAGTTCTATATTTTATTTAGAATTTTCTTTTTGCTTAGTACAATCTTCAACATTTAATAATAATTCATTGTTTTCCTTTTCACTTGTAAATCTATAAAGTTTTTCTGTGGTATCTTCTTCATAACCTAAGGAATCAATTAATAGGACTATTTTATTTATTCTTTCTTTATCTTTTTTTGTAATCTGTTTATAAGCTTTAATATTTATATCTATCTCATAAAGAAGAATATTATCTTTTTTGTGACTAAAAAACATCTTATTGAAATAAAAGATTAAATAAAACTGGTAAAGAGTGCTTTATTATATACATTAAAACCAAGTTTATAAAACATTCCAAATAAGAATAAAGATAACTTAGATGCTGTAAATAAAAGAAGATAATATCTAAACGGAATATTGGATAAATACTTAAAATGTTAAGCAAGTTTTATTTCTGCTTGACTCTCAGATGGAGTCTGGTCTTCAACTCTAAATTCGACATTTGACTCTCTTAAAAGTTGAATGGTTTTTGCAATGGTATATTCACTTGTCTGAAAGTTACCAATATTTCCTTCTTTATAATATTCATGTCCATTTCTAACTTGTGTAAATCCTCTATCATCAAATTCATATAGATATATCTTTTCATCAAGTTTTTCTGCAAATAGCTCTTCTAAGGGTTTCTCTGACTTTAGGCATGCAGAGGCAAGGTGAGAATCTTCTGGAGAAGTTCCTTTTAGTTTAATCTCTAATAAATAAGATTCTCCATCCATAAGGCCATGCATTAATGCTTCTTCTTTTATACTTGTTGCCCAGATAACATGATTAGGTATTCTTCCATTGGGAAACTTATGATAGTCACTAGGATGTACTTCCTGTGGTTCAATTACTTCAACTTTTCTTCTAGTACCCCTATATAATTGCATATTGTAATTATTAACTATTATAAACTAAATATTAAAATTTCTCATCCTTGATATAATCATATTATGTCAAATATATATGATATAAATACAAGACAATCAAAGAATAAGAAAGTAATGAGCTTTTATAATAAAGCGATGAAAGAATTAATAAACTTTTATGGTATTAATTGGGTAAATCATACTCCTGAGATATATCTTGTAAACACTAGAAAAGATTTTAATTTAATATCAGGATATGAAACAGAAGATTGGGTTGTTGGAAAAGCATTAGGTTATAACAAATTACTTCTCTTCTCTCCAGAGAGTTATGAGAAAGAAAGTAGACATAAATATTCAGATGAAGAATATTACTCATTACTTAAACATGAATTAAGCCATCTCTTCTATATGATTTTTTCTAAAGGTAAAGGTCCTGTATGGTTAGATGAGGGTTTTGCCATATATACTTCTAATCAATTAAGTACAAAAGAAAGGCCTAAGGAATTTAAAAACTTTCTTAAATATTATTCTCATGAAGATGAGAAGGTATATTCAGAGGCTGGTTTTGTAGTAGAGGGATTAATAAAGGAGTATGGTAAAGAAAAGGTGATTGGTTTTTTAAGAGTATTACCTAATATTAATAGTGAAGGGGTATTTAAGAATGAATTTAAGAAATACTTTGGTATGGAGTTAGATTATTTTAATATAAATAATAAAATTAAAAAATTATGGAAATACTAATTGGTACTAAAAATCCATATAAAGCAGGAGTGATGAAATATATGTTAAGTGATATTGATAATCTTAAAATATATTTACTTAAAGATTCTGATATTAATATTGAAGTTGAAGAAGATGGTCTATCACTTTCTGAAAATGCACAGAAAAAGGCAGTAGAAATATCTAAGTATACAGATATGTATGTATTAGCCTCAGATGGTGGAGTAGATATTCCTAGTCTTGGTGATAAATGGGATATTTTGAGAAATCAAAGAATTGTTGGACATGATAATGATGATTTAATAAAAGTTTCAAAGGTTCTAGATTTAATGAGAGGTATTAATGGGGAAGATCGGAAAGTTGAATATCATTTAGCACTTGCTTTAGCTTTAAGAGGAAAGATAGTTGCAACTTTAGAAGATGTAACTGATAGAGGATATATTGTTGAAACTATGCCAAAGGGTGATATTCCTCTAGGTATGTGGATGGGTTATATTTGGTATTATCCTAAATTTGGTAAAACACTTACTCAGCTTAATGATATGGAATTAAAAGAGGTA
>JAGPKW010000095.1 GCA_018053685.1 Patescibacteria group bacterium | reverse complement strand
GTGTACAGAATTGAATGCAATATTATGATCTTTTTTAAAAAATCAATATATTGTTTTATTAAAAAATAGACATACGAGAAAAGTAAATTATATAAAAATTTATTTCAAAATATTCATTAATTTTACCTAAAAAAAATATTCTTTTATGCACACCGTCAAGGAAGTAGAAAAAGAGTCCAACTATATATATTTTGCAACAAAATATTATGATCTATAGATTAATTAAACTTATTATTTTTAAAAAACGCTTTGTCGCCCTGCACATTGGGAAATGATTTACACTAAAGCAAGCATGAATGGGAAATTTTAATTTATTGAAATATCGTTTAAATAAAAGATTTTTTAAGATAAATATAAAGAAAATAATAATCAAATAAATCAAAAAGATGACAAATTTTATCATAAACAACAAAGATATAACTCTTAAAATGAGGTTAGAAGAACTAATTACTAAAAGTGTAGAGTTGAAATTTTTGGTGGGGTTTTTCTATTTTTCCGGATTAGATGAGTTATATAAATCATTACAAAATAATAAGGATGTAATTATAAAAATACTAGTGGGGTTAAATGTAGATGAGATAAACCATCAATTAATAGAGTATGCAGATGTAGGTAGTAATTCTAATGAGAATATTTTTAATAATTATATCTCTTCTATTAAAAAATCTATTAATACAGATAACTTTGATGAAAAAGATTTTTATGATCAGGTAAGTTTTTTTAATGATCTTATAAAGCAAGACAGGCTGATAATACGCAAGACATACTATCCTAACCATGCCAAGTTATATATTTTTAAGTTAAATCAAGATCAAATTGCCCGTGATAGATTATTCATAACTGGTAGTAGTAATTTGACAAGACCTGGATTGAGTGAGCAAGAGGAATTTAATGTAGAGATAAGTGATTTTGGAGTAGATGCAGCTGAGGAATATTTCGATGAACTATGGAATAAATCTATTAAAATCACTGAAATACCTGCTAAAAAGAATAAGTTGATAGAAATAATAGAAAAAGATACACTTGTTCGTAAGATAACGCCTTTCGAAGCTTACGCTTATGTTATTAAAACTTATTTAGATGTTTTTGAGAAAAAAAATGTTGACGATACATTGAAAAAAATTTTTAAAGACAATGGTTATACACCTTATGAATATCAATTGGATGCTATCAAACAGGCTCTAGCTATTATAGAAAAAAATAATGGCGTAATATTAGCAGATGTTGTCGGGTTAGGTAAAACAATAATAGCCTGCTCTATTGCTTATGAGTTACATAAACGTGGGGTCATTATTTGTCCTCCAGGGCTAAAAGGTAATAGTAAATACAAAGATGCTGGGTGGAATATGTATAAAGAACAATTCAAATTACACGATTGGGAAGTATGGTCTTTAGGAGAATTGGATAAATTACAGGAACAAATGTCAAATGACAAATTAAAAGATATTGAAGTGGTGATAGTAGATGAGGCGCACCGTTTTAGAAATCAAGATACTCAAAGCTATGAATATCTAAAAAATATCTGTCGTGGTAAAATTGTCATTTTATTGAGTGCTACGCCTTTTAATAACAGTCCAGCAGATATTCTATCATTGCTATCACTTTTCATTACTCCTAAAAATTCTTCTATTTCTTTAGATGATAATTTAGCAGCTAAGTTTAGGCAGTTTAAATATGTTTTTGATATGCTTGGCTACATAAATAAAAATTATAACTCACCAGATGAAGATAAAAAAAACAAAGCTTTAACTAAATATAATGAAATTTTTAATACTGATGATAGTGAAATAAACATGAACCTTGTGAAACAAAGATCTAAATCTCTAGCTAAGCAAATCAGAGACATCATAGAGCCAGTGATTATTCGTAGAAATAGATTAGATCTCATCAATAATACTTTTTACCAAAATGAACTTAAAAGTCTATCAGTAGTAAAAGACCCTCAAGAGTGGTTTTATAAACTCAGTAAAGATCAATCAAATTTTTACGAAAATGTTATTAAATACTTCTCAGATTTTGAGGGAGAACGCAGATTTACTGGCGCTATATATAAGCCCGCACATTATGAAAAAGATTATGATAAGGTTTCTGAAAAAAATAGACAAGAAAATTTCGAATTTAATTCCCAAGCAAATCTTTATAATTTTATTCGTAGATTACTCGTGAGACGTTTCGAAAGCTCTTTTGGTTCTTTCAAGCAAAGCCTTGAAAATCTAAAAAAAACTAATGAATATGTTCTAGAATTTGTTAAAAAAACTAATAAGTATATTCTTGATAGAGATTTTATAGAAAAAATACATATATTAGAACCCGAAGAAATAGAAAATGAGTTGATAAAACGTATTGAAGCATTAAACACTGAAAATAATAATAAGAAAAATTCAAAAATTTATTATTTAGATGATTTTGTTAAAAAAGATGAGTTTTTAAGTGATATACAATCTGATATTAGCCTCTTTGATGATATATTAAATGAATTAAAAAAATTAAAATTAATTGATGAGGACCCTAAATCTAAAACTTTAATTGAAAATATTAAAAAGCAATTACACGATGAACCTAATAGAAAAATTGTAATTTTCACAGAATATATAGATACAGTGAAACATTTAAGTGAGAGGTTAAATTCTGCTTTTAATGGCAGAGTATTATCTATCGCTGGTGATATGAAAAGTAAAATAGAGGATATTAATAAAAACTTTGATGCTACCTACAAAAAACAAGAAGATAGATATGATATCCTACTATGTACTGATAAATTATCTGAAGGTTTTAATCTAAATCGTGCAGGTATGGTTATCAATTATGATATACCTTGGAATCCTGTGAGAGTAATACAAAGAATAGGTAGGATCAATCGTATTAGCAAAAAAGTTTTTGATGAGTTGTATATTGTTAATTTTTTCCCCACAGAAATAGGTGCTAATGAGATGAAGTCCAGAGAAATTGCTAGTGCCAAAATGTTTCTTATTCACAATATTTTAGGTGAAGATGCTAAAATCTTTGATATCGATGAAGTACCCAGTCCTTCTGATCTTTATGATAAATTAAAGCAAAATCCTGATGATTTAGAAAAAGAAAGTTTCTATACTAAAATACTGAAAGAATATGAACAAATTAAAAATAGTTATCCTGACATGATAACATCTTTAGATAATCTACCACGAAGGATAAAAGTTGCTAAAAAAGGTAATGAAAATGAACTATTATTGTTCATCAAAAAATTTGGTCTTTATATTAGTTATGCAAATTATAGTTCTAATGATAAAAAAACAGAAATAAGTATGGAAGATGCCTTCGAAAAAATCAAATGTGATGCATATGATAAATCTATCGATTTAAGTGGAAATTTTTGGGATTATTATAAAGAATTAAAAGATATCTATGATAAAAAAACTATATCTACTAATAAGAGAGAAAATGATCCGGAACGCAAGGCTTTAAATACCATAAATAGTTTAATCAATAGTAAAAATTATAGATTTCAACAATATCATATTGATTTTCTAAAAATGTTAAAAGAAGATATTATAGATTATGGCACCTTACCTACTAAAACTCTCAGGCGTATAGCTGCTATGAACTGCAAATCAGAAAATAATATTCAAAAAACTATTAATGAAATAGAATCTTTAATTAGGGAAATGGGTAGCAACTATCTAGAAATTGAGAAAAAACG
>JAGPKW010000094.1 GCA_018053685.1 Patescibacteria group bacterium | reverse complement strand
TCTTCTGATATAATTATAAATAAAAGTGTATTATGCAATAGTGGTTTTCAATATAACAAGAATGATTGTGATGAAATATTTTGGGAGCCAAAAGATTTTAAGATTGATTTTATATATAACAGAAATGAAACTGGAGAAAAATATTCTATTAGATTTGATTTAAAAGATGATAATAAGTATTTAGGTTGTGTTCACGATAAGAAAGAAAAGAAAAAGGGATGTTCTTTTACACTAGATTTGATTGATGGATTAAAGGTCATAAAATGATATAATTGTATCTCCTATTGATTTTATGATATAATGATATAATAAAATAAATTAATTTATATATGGCTAATAATAAAAAAGGCTTTACACTAATTGAGCTTTTAGTGGTAATAGCTATAATAGGTATATTATCTACACTATCTATTATGTCTTTAAATAGTGCTAGAAAAAAGAGTAGAGATGAAAAAAGAGTTGAAGATATGAAGCAACTCCAAAGATCCTTAGAGCTATATTTTAATGATAATTATAAATATCCAGTAGTAACAGCTCCTTTAACTCTAGGTACTGGCGAAGCATTGGTTTTATGTGATGCTGGTTTTGTTGCAAGTGTTGCTGATTGTCCACAAAATAAAGTTTATATGAGTTTAGTTCCTTCTAATCCAACTCCTGGGGGATCAGATTATATATATGCAGTAGATACGCAAGGAATGACTTATTCAATTAGTTATACATTAGAAGAAGCTACGCGTGGCATTTCAGCAGGTCAGCATACAATGACTCCAGAATCAATAAACTAATAAAATAGAGCTAATAATAGAGCTCTATTTTTAGTATTGTTTTTTTTATTATTTATGGTATATTTATATTATGAGGCCTAAAAGGTCTTTTTAAGATAGAGTAAAAAATAACTATGGAAAATAAACAAAATAAGTTAGTAAAATATTTTAAAGATTCTTATGAAGAATTAAAAAAAGTTAAATGGCCAACAAAGAGTGAGACTATAAATAATACAATATTAGTTATAGGAATATGTGCTTTTATGGGTATATTCTTAGGGCTAATAGATTTAGGGCTAACTGAGCTTGTATATAAACTTTTAAATATAGCTTAATAATTTATTTTTAAATATTTAAAAATATGGCGAAACAAAAGGGAGAAGGAAGGCTTTGGTATGTAGTTCATACATATTCAGGCTATGAAGAAACTGTTAAAAAAAATTTAGAACAAAGAATAGAATCAATGGATATGGAGGATAAGATTTTTAATGTTTTAATACCTACAGAAAAGAAAATAAAAATTAAAAATGGCAAGAGGCATGTTGTTGTAGAAAAAATATTCCCAGGATATGTTTTTGTTGAAATGGAGCTTAGCGATGAATCTTGGTATGTTGTTAGAAATACTCCAAATGTTACTGGATTTATAGGTTCTGGAACAACTCCAACTCCTGTCTCTCCAGAAGAAATGGAAATGTTGAAGAAAAAAATGGGTATGGATGTTCCAAAATATAATGTTAATTTTGAAATAGGTGATTTAGTAAAAATCACAGATGGTCCGTTTAAAGATTTTGAGGGTAATATTGATTCTATAGATTCAGAAAAAGGAAAAGTTAAAGTTTTGGTATCTGTGTTTGGTAGAGAGACTCCAGTCGAACTTGATTTATTGCAGATTAAAAAGGCTGTTTAACTTGATTTTTTATTTATAATTTTCTACAATATATTATATTAATTTAATTAATGCTTCTCGTTTTATAATTATTTTTTTAATTATAGGATGTTAATTAATAAGTAATTAGTAATTTATTTATTATGTCAAAAATTATAAAATTACAGATTCCTGCAGGTAAAGCGAACCCTGCACCTCCAGTCGGACCAGCACTAGGACAAGCAGGCTTAAATATACAAGAATTTTGTACAAAATTTAATACTGCTACACAGGATAAAGAAGGAAATATACCAGTGGAAATTATAATTAATGATGATAAAAGTTATGAAATAATTTATCATACCCCACCAGCAGGAGATCTATTAAAAAAAGCTGCAAATATAACAAAAGGGTCAGGTGACTCATTGCATACAAAAGTTGGTAAAGTGACAAGAGCCCAGTTGAGAGAAATAGCTAAAATAAAATTACCTGATTTAAATACAGATGACATAGAAAAGGGGGCTAAAATAATAGAAGGTACAGCAAAGCAAATGGGGATTGAGATAATAGACTAAAAATATACCTCAAATGGGAGGGAGATTAATAATAATCGTAAAATATGCAAAAAAAAATAACTATACAAGAAAAATCTAAGAGATCTTCAAGATATATAGAATCATCAAAATTAATTGAAAAAAATAAAGTATATAGTATAGAAGAAGCTATAGAATTAGCAAAGCAAACTGCTAATATCAAATTTATTCCTTCAATTGAAGTTCATATAAAACTCGGTATAGATTTAAATAAAACAGATCAGCAGGTAAAGGGTACTGTTATATTGCCATATGGCACTGGTAAGCAAAAAAGAATTGCTGTTTTTGCTGAGGGAGAAAAACAAGATGAATCTAAAAAGGCAGGTGCTGATATTGTTGGGGGTGAGGAACTGATAGAGGAATTAATTAAGAATCCAGATATTAATTTTGATGTTGTTGTTACGACGCCGATAATGATGCCAAAACTAGCTAAATTATCAAAAATATTAGGTCCGAAAGGATTAATGCCAAATCCTAAAACTGGTACAGTGACTATGGATATTAAAAAGGCAGTTGAAGAACAAAAAGCAGGTAAAATCGTATTTCGCAATGATAAAACTGGTAATATTCATCAGATTATAGGAAGAACAGATTTTGATTCAAATAAGTTGATCGAAAATTATAAAGCTTTAATAAATGCGGTGAAAGCTGCTAAGCCAGAAACAGTAAAGAGGTCATTTATAAAAAATATATCTATAAATAGCACTATGGGGCCAGGTATTAAAGTTGCTTTTTAATGATATAAAAATAATATATATTGAAAGTGATAAATAAGGCGTAATTTTTTACGCCTTTTATTATTGACAAAATATAAAAAATATGCTATATATAATAAGCTTATTGACAATAAAAAATTGATATGTTAATTTGAAGCATTAAAAAATAAAAAAGGATAGAATTATTAAATTGTTTGGATTAAGCATATTGAGGTATTTTTTGATCTCTAAAAATGTCATTGGTTTCAAAACCTTTTTCCATTGATGTTTTATGCTTCATATAATGCTTATCCAAACAATTTAATAATTCTATCTCCATCCTTGTAAATAAGGATTTTTTTATTTACAATAGATAGATATGAATAATGAAAATAAGACAGTATTAGTTGAAATGTCTGGGGGTGTAGATTCCTCTATGTCTTTTATAATTCTTAAAGAATTAGGATATAATGTTATAGGTATATCATTTAAATATCCTGTATGGGAGAGCAAGAAGAACTTATTAAGAGAAAATTCGTGCTGTACATTAGAATCTTTTAAAATAGCAGAATATATATGTAGCAGATATGGTTCTGATTATTATATTATAGACCAACAGGAAGAGTTTAAAAAAGAAATAATAGAATATTTTGATAATGAATTAAAAAATGGTAGGACAGGTAACCCATGCGTAAAATGTAATCAAAAATTAAAATTTGGCTTAGCTTTTAAATTATTAGATAAGTTTAATGCAGACTATCTTGCAACCGGTCATTATGTTAAAAATATCTTTAATACAGATACTAAAGAGTATGAGTTATATACTCCAAAAGATAA
>JAGPKW010000093.1 GCA_018053685.1 Patescibacteria group bacterium | reverse complement strand
TTGGTCCGCTAGAAAAATAAAAGCCAGTATCTAACTGGCATCTAATTTTTTATAAATTTTTTTATATTTTTTTGGTAATTTTTCTAACCTTTTTTGGTAATTTTTTATTTTTTGATCTCTCTTTGAATTTTTTGTCTTTATCATTAATTAACCCTCCCTTAAATTTGAATAACAATATCATAAAAAAATATTATTGTCAATTTGACTTTATAATCTTTATATATTATTATATCTACATAATAATTAATAAATTACTTTATCTCGGCTTTTGGAAATGAGCAACCAATGCTTAGATAATAGAAAGGAAAAACAATGCTAAAACCAGAATTAAAAGCTCGCTTAATTAAAAAATATGCTGTTCATGAAAACGATACAGGATCTTTAGAGGTTCAAATCGCAATTCTTACAGCTGAAATTAATGAGATAGTTGAACATTTAAAACAGCACAAAAAGGATTTTTCTTCCAAAAGGGGTCTTATAAGAAAGGTAGCACAAAGAAGAAAATTTATGAAAGAACTTGAGAAAGAAAATAAAGAAAATTATGATAAATTCATGGAGAAAATAGAAAAAGATAAGGATTTAAAAGCTTTAGCAGAAGATACTGACAATAAAAAATAGCAACATAAGACAAGTAAGTCTTATGTTGTTTTTAATCAATAATTAATAAATTAAGCTAGAATATAGATAAGTAGACTATAAGTTATTTCCTTCTGGTCTAAAATCTATTTTCTAGCAAAAAGGAATTATTTTATGAGTAATATAAAAAATTTTAAGACCACATTTGCTGGTCGTGAATTAGAGGTTGAAGTTGGGAGATTAGCCCTACAAACAAATGCATCTTGTGCTGTTAGATATGGAGAAACAGAAGTATTAGCTACTGTAGTTATGAACAAAGAAGAATCTAATGCTGATTATCTACCTTTTACTGTTGAATTTGAAGAAAAAATGTATGCGGCAGGTAAGATAAAAGGTTCTAGATTTATGAAGAGAGAGGGGAGGGCTAGTGATGAAGCTATATTGGCTGGTCGTCTAATAGATAGAGGTTTAAGGCCATTATTTAATCAAAAGATAAGGCACGATATTCAGGTTATCATTACAGTACTTTCTTTAGACGACGAGAATGATCCAGATGTTGTTGGAATAATAGCAGCATCATGTGTTTTAGCAATATCTGATATACCATTTAATGGTCCTATAGGTGGTATAAGAATAGGCTATAAAAATAATGATTTTATAATCAATCCAACATATGAACAAAGAAAAGATCTAGATCTAGATTTAGCTGTTTCTGGAACTAAAGATAAAATTTTAATGATAGAAATGCAGGGCAAGGAAATTAGTGAGCAAGTTCTTGAATCTGCTTTTGAAAAGTCTATGAAGGAGATGGATCCCTTGGTTGAGTTTTTAAAAGATATACAAAAGCAGATCGGAAAAGAAAAAATAAAAGAAGAAGATCTTTGTCTAAAAATTTTGAATGAAGATGAAGAAGCGATAATAAATGATGTAAAAGAATTTATGGAGCCTCTTTTAGATAAATATCTTTTTAATATACCAGTGGGTACGAAAAAACAAAGAAAAGAGGTTTTGCAAATTTTATTTAATGAAACCATTGAATATATCAAATCAAAAAATCCAAATTTTGATGCAGAAAAAATTTTAAATTCATTTTTTGAAGATTTTATAGAAGAGGAAGTTTCTATAGCTATATTAGATAATAATAAACGGGTAGACGGGAGGGGAATAGAAGATTTAAGGCCACTTGATGCTGAAGTATCAGTATTGCCAAGGACTCATGGTTCGGCAATCTTTAGAAGAGGGGAGACTCAAGTGTTATCAGTTGTTACTCTTGGAGCTCCTGGTGATGCTTTAGAAATAGACAGTATGGAGGAAACTACTACCAAAAGATATATGCATCATTATAATGATGCCCCATTTTCTTATGGAGAAGCAGCTCCAATAAAAAGTTTAGGTAGAAGAGCTATAGGGCATGGTGCATTAGCAGAAAAAGCTATTGTCCCATTATTACCTTCAGAAGAGGAATTCCCTTATACTATTAGAGTTGTATCAGAAGTTATGAGCTCTAATGGTTCATCTTCAATGGCTTCTATATGTGGTTCATCTTTATCTTTAATGGATGCAGGTGTCCCAATTAAAAAATTAGCAGCTGGTATTGCAATTGGTATGGCAAAAAATAAAGTTGGTGATTGGAAAACATTTACAGATTTACAAGATATGGAAGATGGTTTTGGTGGCATGGATTTTAAAGTAGGAGGCACAAGAGATGGTATTACAGCTATACAAATGGATACAAAATCTGATGGACTTACAATGGAAATGATAGATGACGCTTTAGGAAAGGCTCAAAGAGCAAGATCTAAAATATTAGATGTATTAGAATCAGTTATTAAAGAACCAAGAAAGGAATTATCTAAATATGCTCCTAGAATTGAAACTATAAAAATAGATCCAGATAAAATAAAAGATGTCATAGGTGTTGGTGGTAAAGTAATAAAAGATATAGTTGAGCAAACCGGTGCAACTATTGATATAGATGAAACTGGAATAGTATTTATTACAGCGAAAGATCCTAATTCTATGCATAAAGCAAAAGAGATGATAAATGATATAGTTAGGGAATTCAATATAGGAGATGTTGTAAATGGTAAGGTTGTTAAAATAATGCCATTCGGTGCTATTGTAGAATTATCCCCAGCTACTGATGGTATGATTCATATATCTGAAATATCATATAAGAGGACAAATCAAGTAGGAGACATATTAAAAATAGGAGACTCTGTTAAAGTTAAGATAATAGGTAAAGATCAGTCAGGTAAAATAAGTCTTTCAATGAAAGCTCTTGAAGAGAGGCCAAAATTTAATCCTGGTGATCAGCAGTCGAAAGATAGAAACAATTACAATAATAGACCAAGAAGACCATTTTTTGATAGAAATAAAAAATAAAATAAAAAGAGGGGAAAGATTTTTTAATCTTTCCCCATGCAGGATTCCCGCAATTTATGCGAGTTACTGCTGATAAGGGGCTCTCTCCGGAGGATAAGAAGAGGCCCCTTTTTTACTACTATTATTGCTAAATTAACATATTTTTTATTATTAGTCAAATATTTCCTTATTTTTTCCTTATTTTTTTGTTATAATATCTATTATGAAAAAAATATTTAAAATATTATTAGTAATTTTAATTCCAATTATATTAATTAGTTCTTTTTTTATTTTACATATATTTTTTTATGATCCATTTATAAAGCTAGCTCCTAAAAATACCTTTTTTTATTCATATATTAATCTAAGTAAATCAAATATATTTACAAAAGAGTTCAATAATATAATGGATGATCACAAAGATATTAAAAATTATATAGAAAATAGTATAAGCAAGGATAATTTATATAAAATAAATAATTATTATAATAATAAAATATCAATATTCTTATCAAATGATGATAATATAAATTTATATATAGTATTTAAAAAGCAAAGTAATAAGTTACTAAATGAAAATATAGATTTAGATGTAGGTGATTTTCAGAATATAATTAATAAATATTTAGGGCAGAATAATAAAATAAAATTATGTAGTAGATTTTTAGGTGACTATTTTTTTATAACAAATAATTTAGATTCATTAAAAAATATAGATTCAGAAAAATATCTTTTTTATACAGATTATTTATATACCCTTTTCGAAAATAGAGATTTTTATAATTTAATTTCTAGAAGTTTAGTAAGTGGATATATTAATAT
>JAGPKW010000092.1 GCA_018053685.1 Patescibacteria group bacterium | reverse complement strand
AGTATCTACAGAAGGGAAATTTATCTTTTAATGTCTATGTTTATGGTTTCGATAATATTGAAATAGATAAATGGAGTAATCTTATTGATAAAAGATTTTCTCATCTAAAAAAATATTTATCTCTTAACCCTAAAATTGGTAATAACGAGATTTTATCTCTCTATACAAAGATGAATTGGGGTATTATTTATTACCCAAAGGATAAGTTTGCTACTATTAATGAAAAACTTGCTGCTCCCTGTAAAGTTTTTGAGTTTATAAATACTTGTATTCCCTTTGTTACGTATGGTTCATTTTATTGTGATTATCTTGTGGATGAATACCAGATTGGAATAAAAATCGAGACATTTGAAGATATGGCTTATTTGCCAGAGAAAATGAAATCAAATTATATTAAATTTGTCGGCAATATCCGAAAGTTGCAGTCGGAAAACATTTTTTCATTTGACAAAGAATTTGATAAGGTGAGAAAATTTTTGAAACTTTAACAGTTTATCTTTTGCTAACTTTTCCTGTTGCACTACTTGCTTATCTAAAAAAAGGAGAATTAGTAGTATGCTATATTCTGACAGTTGTATTTTTTAGTCTTTCAAGATTTGACTCTAATCTTGGAGTAAATTTTTTCGGTTATTATAAAAGCTTTTTACTTACTTTTTTGCTGATTACATCTGGTATTCTTGCATTACTTTGGCGGCCAATCAAAATTAATCGATTTTTTGTTTTACTTAGTATAGCTATATTATTTTCCTATATTATTACAATTATTATTGGCATTGATTATATGCCTGAATTTCTATATGCTTTTGTTTGGGACGGAACCCTTCTCTTTTTTAGCATAATAATTTTTAATGTAATTTCTAAGTGTAGAAATCCTTTTTATTTACTTGTATTTCTTTATATACTTATTCTTATTAATTCTATATTTTCTCTTATTTCTTTGTATTTTCCCTCTGCTTACTCTTCTTTAATAGGTCTCGTCCTTACTGAGAGAAATTTTGGACACTCGCTATTTGGTAATCCTGTTCCAACTTCAGTTCTGGTTGCAATAGGTTTATCATTGTTTTTATTCATAGATTTCAGAAGATACTTAGGATATATATGGGGATTAATACTTAATTTTAGCAAATTAATACTTTTTATCAATTTAATTCTAATTCAGAGACGCAGTTCTCTTGTTTACATAACTGTAATCATTATAGTTTTTTTCTTTTTCGAGTTTAGAGGTAATATTACTAAAAAATTAAAAACGATAGGAATAACAATTCTCATTCTGATATTATTATTTATCTCACAAAATTATCTTGTGGATACCTTTGGCATTAATAGATATACTCATATAGGGATAAATGATATAATTTACGATTCTCGTTTTGTAGGATTAAACAATGCTTTAGAATTATCAGCAATGAATTATTTTCTGCCATACGGAATTGGAAATGTTTATGAAAGAGTTTATGAATCTGAGAGATACTTCATGACACAATTTTATGTAGGAAAGAATGTATTATACATTAATGATAAATATGTTTTAATCCAAGCTCATAATTTCTATGAGTGGATTCTTTTGGAATATGGAATAGTTGCTCTTGTACTTTTTATATTAATGCTTTTTTATCTTTTGTGGAATAATATTAGGTATATTCATAATAGTGAACACTTTCAAATATACGCTACAACAGTAATTATGGTAATGACTGTTTTTATGTTTGACTCATTTCCAATGAATCATTTGAAGCTTTCAGTTGTATTTATTATTATTTTTTCTTTAAATATAATTAAACTTACAGAAGTAAAATTTAATGAAAGAGTAAAGAAAAAGTATCTTGCTTTTTCAAATGAGCCAGATATTCAGTCATAATCAATATACCCGCCCTTATCGGGAATGTTGATTTTTTCTCTTAAGCCCTGTTCCAATGAATAGAGTGGAGACCAATTTAATAATTCTTTTGCTTTCGTTGTGTCTGCTAATAATCTTTCTACTTCACTATTTTCTGGTCTCAATCTTACCTCTTCTGTTTCTACCTCAATATCTCTGTTTGTAATTTTTGCGATGAGCTTTGTTAGGTCTCCAATTGATATTTCAAAGTTAGAGCCAATATTAATAATTTTTCCAATGGATTTTTCTTGTTCAGCTACTTTTATGAATCCCTCTACTGTATCTTTTACATAGGTTAAGTCTCTTGTAGGGGAAAGGGAGCCTAATTTTATCTTTTCTTTATTATTTAGTATTTGTGTAATTATTGTAGGAATTATAGCTCTTGCAGATTGCCTCGGTCCATATGTATTAAATGGTCTTATAATTGAAACAGGAGTTTTAAATGAGCGATAATAGGAGAGTGCAAGTAAATCTGCACTTGCCTTTGTTGCTGAATAAGGGGATTGGGGATTAATTGGATGAGATTCATCTATTGGGATGTATTGGGCAGTCCCATATATTTCACTGGTTGATGTATGAATAACTTTATCTATATTTAATTCTCTTGCAGCTTGGAGTATGTTATAGGTTCCTTCTATATTGGTCTTAATATATGCAAGGGGGGATTCATAGGAGTATGGAATGCCAATGAGAGCAGCAAGGTGAAAAACGATATTATTACCCTTCATTGCTTTCTTTACGCTATCATAGTCTCTTATATCACCTGTGATAACTTGGATATCTTTTAAATACTTTGACTCTTCAAGCCATCCCCAATAGTTTCTTGAGTTATAATGAATGAAGGCAGCTACACTTGCACCGAGCTCTACGAGGCGCTCAGTAAGGTGACTCCCTATGAATCCCCCAGCCCCTGTAACTAATACTTTTTTATCTTTTAGGTTCATATATTTCTCTCTCCACTCTATGAGATTCTTCATATTTGTTTCTTAACTGTTAAGCATGGGTAAGTGCTGTTTCAATCCATTCATCAATTACCACCTGGACATTTTTGATGGCTTCTTCATAGGTTCTTCCATCTGCCATACATCCAGGAAGTTCTGGAACTTATACTATGTAGGATTGGTCTTCTTCGCTCCAGTAAATAATTATCTCATATTTAGACATTATTCCTCCCTTTTAAGATGATACTTTAATATTATATTTCTTGCTTGTTTTACTGGGTAAGTCTTTGCCATATTATCTTTTAGTGGCTGTTTGTTTATAATTTCTTTAACTCCATTCTTTGTAAATATGTGATGGTCTCCTTTTATTCTTTCAGTAAAGGGAAGAGAATTTATTAATTTTATTAAATCTTCGAACCTTATATTCTTATCTGCGGATCCTGATAGGATTCTATTTAAAATTTCTGTATTCATAATAGTTTAACTTTTTAAATTATTTTAGCTAAGATAATTATATTCAAATATCTAAATTAACCAATACTCAGTGTAGAGTGGTGATGCAGGAAGTAAAATTGCAGAAATATTGTTAGGGAAGAACCAAAAAAGTTGGAGAAATTAGTAACAAAATTGTTGATTAAGGCACAAGTATATTCAAAATTTATGATATGTAACTATGAAGAGATTAGTATGCCCACAGTTTTGAAAATAGGTAAGTATCGTTTTTCTTTTTTAATAATGAGACTACTGAGCCTGCTCATGTTCATATTGAATCTAATGATAATTATGCCAAATATTGGCTTGAACCTGTTGAACTTGCAAAATCAGTGGGTTATAATACAAAAGAATTAAACGAAATTTGAAAATTAATTTTAGAAAATGTAATTACATTAAAGGAGAAATGGAATGAATATTTCAATAGATAAATTTAAGGAGGCTATTGCAGAAGACATTTGGTTTGACTCAGATATGATGCATATACGTCTTC
>JAGPKW010000091.1 GCA_018053685.1 Patescibacteria group bacterium | reverse complement strand
TGCTGTTATTGATAGATATGCTTCTCCAGCTTATATTACAGCAATATTAGGATATCTTGTGGTCATTAGCCTGTTGTTGTATAATACAAAGCATGATAAAAGATATAAAAAGTAAGGATTCTAATAAAATGCCTAAATGCGATGTGATTATTCCAGTCTTTAACGCTCCCGATTGGGTAAAGCTTTGTGTTTACGCTCTGTTTGTAAATACACCCTCGGAATATATAGGTAAGGTATATTTAATGAATGATAATTCCAATGATACAACATTAGATTGTCTAAAGAATCTAAAAAATAAATATCCAAATTACATAGAGTTGGTATCTAACAAAAGCAACTTAGGGTTTATTAAAAATACTAATAAAGGTATAAAACTATCATCTTCCAAGTATGTTTTACTCCTTAATTCTGATTGTTTAGTTAGTAGAAATACAATTCCTAAATTAATAGCACATATTGAAAAGGATTCTAAGATAGGACTTATTTCTCCTGTTTCTAACAATGCTGCAAATGTCACATTAGAGATGTATGATGGATTTAGCTACACTCAAATGGATTCACTTCTTGAAAAAAAATTCTCAGGTATGAATTTTGATGCCTGTACTATTGTTGGGAATTGTTTAATGATAACAAGGGAATGTATCAACAAAGTAGGGTATTTAGATGAGGTATATGGAATGGGATATGGGGAAGAGACAGATTATCAATTTAAAGCTATGAAGCAAGGTTTTAAAGCGAAGATTGCTATCGATACATATGTATATCATAAAAAAGAGGCATCTTTTGGTTCTTCTAAGGAAAAAGATGAAGAAGTTGCCCTAAATAGAAAACTTTTTTTTCAAAGGTGGGGGAAGGAATATGGTGAAGAAGCAAAGAGATATGCTGATGCGGATCCAATAAAATATATTAATCAAAACATTACAGAGAAAGATAAGGAAATAAAAGTGGATACACTTTTTTACTTATTGTCTATATCACAAAATGCTGGAGGAAGTCATGTTGTAGTTGATATTGTAAATAGTTTAGTAATTAGAGGGTTTAGTTCAAACATTCTTTATCGGATGATTAATGGGTATTGTGAAAATATGCTTTTTAATCCAATCCCTGATAACAGAATTGAGGAAATATCTATTGGAAAGATTGTTACTACTCTTTGGATTACAACATATATGGCAAAAAATATTGCAGAAAAAAAGAAAATTCCATTGATTAATTTTGTACAAGGATACGAGAATTACTTTGAAAATGGATTAATATATAATAGTGTTGCTCTGACTCATAAAATTGCTGATTATCGGTTGACCATTTCCAAATATCTGAATGAGAAGCTTATGATTGGATTCGGCAAAGATTCGGATATTATCCAGAATTCAGTTAATTTAGATCTCTTATTAAAAGAGAATAAAAATTCTTCAGTAAGAAATATAACTTTTGTGTTAAGAGATTATGTTATGAAAGGGGATTTTCTCCTTTTAGATATCATTAAAAGATTGGACATGGAATTTTCTGGATTAAATATTAATGTTGTATATATGAATGAGAGAACTCAAATACCAGAATTATTTAAGAATACTATTAATTTAATTAAGGGTCCAATAAGTAGATTAGAGATGATAAATCTTCTAAAAAGAACTGATATATATGTGGATGCATCATTCAATGAAGGATTTGGATTATTAGGATTAGAGGCAATTGCTTGTGGAGCGGTGCCAGTAGTTTCGAATTCTTTTGGGAATCTTGAATACATGAGAAATGGGAAGAACGGTTTTGTGATAAATGAGGTTAATGATATTGAAAAATATTTATCAAGAATAAAACTGCTAATTGAGTCTCCCTCTTTATTTAAGGAAATGGCTGAAGAAGGGAAAAAAGGAATCGAAAAATTTGATAGTGATATTGCAGTGGAAGAATATATTAGATATTTTTTTGATAAGAGATTTGTTTATAAAGAAAAAACATATTCTAGAAGTGAATTAAAATTGATAATGTCTATGGAAAAAGAGATAGAAGTCCCTGTAAAGGAGTCTTCAAAAGATGAGAGGCGAATGCTTTATAGAATTAGCAAACTAATACCAAAAGGTGTAAAAAATTTCATTAAACCGTTTGTGACATATCTGTATAATATGTATGATCATTCGAAATAGATTATAATTTCTTGAAAATCCTTCTCTCTACACCTTGGTAGGGGGTTTCAGAATATAGAAGTTCAAAATTGATAGTATTTTTTTAAGCCACATGTTTATATCTTTGAAGCTGATTGGTACTAAAGTATCTCTCACGGATTTATATTTTTTTCTTGTTTCACAATTAAAATTAAGCTGGGAAGAAAGGATTGTTAATACAAGATTTCTTACTTTAGTTGGCAGATATTCATATGATTTAGTATTTGTATGCAATTCAATATTGTTGTAGCGATCAGGGTACTCTAAGTATAAAAGTCCGTTCTTTTTTAAAACTCTAAATAATTCGCACAAATATCTCTCAGGATCTTTTGTATGTTCAATAATGTGTCCTGACATGACAACTGGGAATTTCTCTGACGGAAAGGGAAGAAATTCATCCTTTACAAGAACCGTTCTAATATCCTTAAAACCTGTTAAACGAATCTCAGAGACTTGTTTTAGAATATTGTTTATTTCTGTTCCATATATTTTTTTAAAACCAAATCCTCTTGCTAACAATAACTCAGTTCCCACCGAAGAACCAGATATTAAGATAGAAGAATACAAAGATTTCTCCTTCATAAAATTTATTAATTTCTGGAACCTTTCATTATATCCTCCATCTATAGAAAATATGAAAGAAATTTGGGAATTAATATAATCTTCTGTTTTTCCAAGTTTCCTCATTGCTTCTATGTAAAATTTTTTAGCTTGCTCTTCTCTAGTTTTCAAAGTTGGTACAACCTTATTTCAGATATTATTAAAATCAATATACCTAATCCGTAGGAAGAAATCAAAATTTTTTCTATGATATAATCGTTTTATGTTGAAAGAGAAGATTTGTGTATATACATGTATTACAGGATTGTATGACGATATAAAGGAATTATCGTTCAAAGAAGAAGGGATAGATTATTATTGTTTTACCAATAACCCAGAAATTACTTCTAAGACTTGGAAAGTTATTCAAATTGAAGATGCCCAGCTTGAAGACAAGGTATTAGCAAGAAAACTGAAAATACTTGGTCATCCAATGATTTGGGAAAATTATAATGCAAGCTTATGGATAGATGGTGCCTTTACGATTGAAAAAAGTATAAAGGAATTTTTAGGAAAGTATTGTGAAAATGGAAAAAGCCTCCTTGCCGTACCGATTCATCACGAAAGGTCCTCAGTATTTGATGAAATAGATGAAGTAGTAAGGCTAAAAAGAGAGACGAAGGCCAATGCTTTAAGAATCAAGAGATTTCTTCTTAGCGAAAAGTATGAGGATAAGTTGGGCTTATATGAAACAGGGATTTTATATCGTAGACATAATAATGAAATAGTAAGGCAGACTATGAAGATATGGTTTAATATGATTGAAAAATATAGTACTAGAGATCAAATAAGTTTTCCTTATGCACTACAAGAGACTAAAATAAGGTACCAAAAAATAGATATAAATGTTTTTAACAACGAATATTTCTTTTGGCATATTCATAGTCCAAGCAATATAGACGAAAAATTTCAAAATAGAGAAGCTAAGAAAGGTTAAAAGAAAATTTTAGTAAAACTCCAAACAAGACTTCCTTTAATTCGATCCTCAAATATAGTACCCTATATAAATAATCCTATCTAATTTAAAATAATATAGAATTATGAAACTCC